>CAIXTT010000187.1 GCA_903922455.1 uncultured Bacteroidota bacterium
CCCACCAAAACAAAACCAAGGGCGAGCACCGACATTTCGATTTCAAAACAGATTCCAGTACGCATCAACGTTTCTGCATTACAGCTCTTCAATAAACTACACGATGATTTTCTGAGATACATAAACTCATCTCTTAATTCATCGAGTGAACGACTGTTGGCGTTTGCATTGGCGACAAACAAATCTTCATCGTAACCTGCGAGCGCGGTGTGATCATTTCGAGCAAATCGCAGGATGCGATAACTCTGCACACGTTCATTGTCGTTGATGTGTTGAAGGATATCCTTCACGGTCCATTTTCCTTCTTTGTAAACGTGATCACCAATTTTTTCTAAATGATCCCAATCGAAATTATCCCAATATTCCAGCGAATTTCCTAAGGCATGAATTAAATCATCTTCATCCACTTCCAAAATATAACGATCAAAGAACGTGGGCAGGGGTTGAATCCTGTTTCTGTTAAATGCATTCATCATAAAATATATTTAAAAGTTTAATTCATTATTTTAATTGAAAACTCTTTGCAATAGGCTCAAAAGTTTTACGACTTACTTCCATTGAACTCATCGACCTTCCAATCATCACATAATAATTTTCCTTCGCTCCGTAAAGAAAAACCTGATAATTATAGCTCGACTTTTTCGTCTTACTGATGGTAGCACTCTCCATAATATATCCTTTCAGATTGTGAATAGTTATTGGATTTATGGAAACAGAAATCATTGAATCGGTACTGGTAAGCCCCTTTAATTTTAATTCTGCAAATTCTTTTTCGTCCTTAGGTTTCACTTTTATCGCTTGAGATGAAATTGAAAAACTCAAAAAGGCGGGATTATTCCCCTCTTCATTGGAATATACAACACCAGTACTTGAATTTTTCGCTACTTTAAAAATACTAGAATCGATATTAACAGAATAACCGAGGGAGGCAAAAGGATCCTCCACCATATTTTCATCATACATTGTTGTCAATATTACTTTTTTCAACTTCTCGCATAGAACCTCATTACTGTCAGGCGCCATGGCATCAATAAAAATTGTTTTTGCAGAATCTCCAAAAACTAAAAAATACTTTCGCACTTTCCCTTTTTTACTCTCAGTATACAACTCATACAAAAAAGCTTTATTGTTTGAAACCAGAACTTCTTTCTTGTCCACTAAATTAAATCCCTTTGCCTTCATATTATCCGATTCAACCGAAGCCACATTTCTTTCCAATGGATTACGTAATAAGGAAACGATAATACTCGCGTTTAATGAAGTATGTTCAAATCCATTAAACCGAGTTGCTAACTTGAACTCATCACTTACTTCCATGCTACACTTTAATCCGGGAACAATTGTCCGCTTAGTCGACTGACTATACAAGGAACTGGCAAACAATAATTGAACAACTATTAGTAAATATTTCACGTGCTATTTTTAAATTGGTTAGAGAATGTAAAAGTAAAACAGTTTCCATCAATAGTCCTATACCTATATCATGAACTCCTACTAAAAAAGTCGATAGGATAGAGCAAATGGGTAAAGCTAGATAATTTAACAAACTGTTATTCAAGTATTTCAATGAATTGGGTAGTAAATGAGTAACTTTAAACCCAACAATTAGTCTTATTCTCGGACTCCTATTTACCCTCAACAGTGACCACGGAAGATTACAATATTTGTGTAGTTACCCACGCCGACGGTGTGTATCGATTTATCCTGCACAGCACACGCGATAAGGAATTTTCTCAAGATATCGTTCAAGATTCATTTGAAAAGATGTGGATGAATTTAGACAACATCAATGGTGAAAAGTCGAAGTCGTACTTATATACGACGGCTTATCATACCATGCTCGAAAAACTTCGTCGACAAAAAAAGCAAGGAAACTGGAATGAGGTGAGTGAATCGGAATACAGTCATAGTAGTGGCCATTACCAGGGATTAAAAGAAATTATTAGAAATGCTTTAGACCGATTACCTGAAATTCAGAAGTCGGTGATTATGTTGAGAGATTACGAAGGATACTCTTATCAAGAGATTGGAGAAATTACCAACTTAAGTGAGTCGCAAGTCAAAGTATATATCTACCGAGCACGATTAGCGATGAAAGAATTCATCGGAAAATTAGAGAACGTCATCTAAAATGAACATCAACCAAAACAACTATGAAGTATGGTTTCTCGATTACTACGAGAATCAGCTAAGCGCCGAACAGGTAGCTGAGTTGTTTTTGTTTTTAGAACACCATCCTTTATTAAAAGAAGAGTTTGATGCTTTTGCTGACACATCCATCACAACACCCTTGATAGAAGAAGAGAAATTGTTTAACAAACAATCGCTCAAAAAATACGATGTGGCTTGTGAAGAAAATATTAAAGAATGGTTGATTGCACAATTAGAAGGAGACTTAACGACTCAACAATTACAAAGTCTTGATAAATTTTTAATTGCAAATCCTTCTTATTTGAAAGATCAAGCAATCCTTGCGAAGACAAAATTAGAAAATTATGCCGATGAATTTTTTGATCGAAAAGAAAATGTAAAACAATTTGCTGCTATTACAGCGGATAATATTCAGAACTGGTTAATTGCTGATTTGCATGGCGAATTAAACTTACAAGAGCGTACTTCCTTGTTAGCGTTCTTAAAAAATCATCCTCATTTTAACATTGACAAAGCGCTTTACCAACAAACGATATTGTCGTCAGTGAATGAAGAAGAATTTCCAAACAAGAAAAAATTAGGCAAGGGAATTGTTATTCCATTCTATCAACAAAAGCATTTCTATCGAATTGCTGCTATGCTCTTCTTATTGATGGGTGCTGGTATTCTTTTTACGATTTATCAAAACAATACGGGATCAGATCGACATGTAGTTGAAGTTAAAGATTCAATCATGAAGCCTGATTTGATTACACCATCGCGAAGCCTCGCGACTCCCATCTACGATAAAGAAAAGCAAATTGCATCAGTAGATACTCTTTCCAAAACGACACGCCCATCTACCCAAGTAAGAAAAACACCAAAGGTTGTACTTCCTAAAATTAATCAGGAGCAAAACCATTTGGCTGAACAAAAATCTTTTCCTAAACTTAATAAAAAATCGTTACAACCATCTCGCATCGAAAATAAAATTGTACGACAAGAAGAAGAATTGAGGGCGATGGAATTAAAGGGAACTCAACCGATCCCTTTTAATCAAACTACTCTTCCGGTGGAGCGACGCTATACACCCAAAGCCACTATTGCTTATGAAAATCCGAACGAGCCACCGTCGCTCTTGGAAATTTTACAAGCTTCTCGTCTTGCGAATGAAGTAATCGATGTTTCTGCGAAAAAAATAAATAAAGCAGTAGGTGGCGATTTAGTGAGTAGTCCAGAAAATCCAATTCGACTCCCCTTCAAAAGTCGATTCTATAAATTTGTAGGAAATGCCATCAGCAAAATTTCAAACAACAAAGTGAAAGTGCGGACTACTTTCAATCCGATAACAGGGAAAATGAGTGCGTATGAAATACAGACAAACAAAAAAATCGTACAACGTCATTTTGAATCGACTAAATATTAAAATTAAAAAAATAAATATTCTGTAACTTTTAGTTTCCATTTTTCATCTTAACAATAAGAATCCAATAAAATATTACGATTATGAAAAATCTCACATTAGCATTGATTGCCCTTTATTGCATCCTTGGACAAATCGGTTTTGCACAATCTGAAGAAACACGAAATCTTTCCAGCTTCAGTGCCATTCATATTAAAGATCATGCGGAGGTGCGTGTACGAATTGGAAGTCCGCAGGAAGTAAAAATCGTGTCAGAAAATGAACTCGACAAAACAGAAACAAAAGTTGAAGACGGAGCATTAAGCATTCATGGAAAGTACGCGAAAGTGTATATCACTCTTGAAAAATTAGAAGG
>CAIXTT010000188.1 GCA_903922455.1 uncultured Bacteroidota bacterium
CTGTAAACCCATCCACAGAAGGCATATTTAACTGCACCTTGGTATCGGTTCCAAATAAAGCTTTTACATCTCTCGCTACTCCTAAATGAGAAGCTGCATCAGCACGATTAGGTGTTAATCCAATTTCAAAAACGATATCATCCTCTACTTTAAAATAATCCGCAACAGGAGTTCCCACAGCGATAGTATCTGGCAATATTAGAATGCCGGCATGAGAAGTTCCCAACCCAATTTCATCTTCCGCGCAAATCATTCCTTCAGAAGCTTCTCCTCTAATCTTCGACTTTTTAATTTCGAACAATTCACCTCCTGCAGGATAAAGAACAGTGCCTGGCAATGCAACAACTACAGTTTGACCTGCAGCTACGTTAGGAGCACCACACACAATTTGTTTGGCAACTCCATCACCAATATCCACTGTAGTGATATGCAATCGATCGGCATTTGGATGTTGAACGCAAGTTAAGACCTTGCCAACACAAAGCCCTTGCAATCCCCCCTCCACACTTTGCCACTTGGACATTTGTTCCACTTCCAAGCCACAATCAGTGAGTGCAGCAGAAAGCTCCTCCGGAGAACATGTAGGCTTTACAAATTGCTGCAACCAATTATAAGAGATTTTCATAGTACCAACTAGATTTCATGCAAAAGTACCAAATTGCTGTAAGAGTAAAAAGTGCTTAATGACTAATCAAAAAAAAGCCTCAAGAGTTAAAACTCCTGAGGCTCAGTCCACAATTCAATTTTTATTATCGTCGGATAATTACGTAGCCATTAAGTGGCTTCTCGTCATTGCCCAAATCAAGGATATAATAGTAGGTTCCATTTGGTAAAACTTCCCCTATTCCAATCTTATCTACATTCGATAATCCAGTCCATGAATTATCATAACTATTCATTTCATATACGAGTGTACCCCATCGATTAAATATTTTCAAATTCGCATTTGGAAATTGATCAATATAGCTGATCACATAATTATCATTGAATCCATCATTGTTTGGAGAAAATCCAGTAGGAACAACAATTGTATTACAATTTGAAGTGACAATAACATTATCTTGATTGGTACATCCATTCGCATCGGTAGTTGTTACTATAAAAGTGTTCGTTGCAGATGTGTTTACAAGAGTACTGGATTGATTCGGCGTAGTACATAAATTTGCTGGAGTCCAACTGTACGTTAATCCACCAGTAGCACTTAAAGTAAGCACATCATTACAGGCTACATTTTCATCTGTTCCTGCATCCACAATTGGAAGTGGATTTACAGTGACAGTTATAGGTCCATCTGTAAAGGTTCCGCAGCCAGATGCAGCCGAAATAGAATAATCTCCTCCTTGTGTAACCACTAATTGTGTAGTGGTATCTGATAGCAACGCAGCACCATTCAACATCCACTGATACGATAATCCGGTGTAGGAAAGTACAGACAATGTTGCGCTATCACCTTCACAAAAAATATTATTTCCTGTAATAGTTATTGCAATTGAAGAAGTATCCACTAAAGTATACCCTCCTACAACTTGACATCCTACCGAATCGGTAATCAATAATTGATAAAATCCAGCAGGTAAACTATCGAGTGCGGTTAAAGTATCAGATGTATTCCATAAATAAGTGTAAGGCGCAACACCACCTGAAAGTGTAGTTTGAATACTTCCATACACACCTGCGAAACAATTTGGGTCCACCACTGTTGCGTTTAATACGATGAGAGAATTTAATTCAAAAATTGTATCGCTCATTGATAAGAAACATCCATTGGAATCGGTAACCAATACAGTATAAATTCCAGCTTGTATCCCATTCAATGAATCGGTTGTTGAACCGTTACTCCAGCTATAATTATACCCAGGAGTTCCGCCACTTACCGTAACACTCATAGCACCAGTACTGTCGCCAGCACAAACAATATCAGTGGAAGTAAGTGCGATGTTTAGTGCAGCCGAAGGAGCGATGATGGTATCTGTTAATGTATAAATACAAGCATTCGAATCGGTAACGATCACTGTATAAATTCCTGCTGCTAATGAATCTAAATCTTCATCGGTAGAGCTATTGTTCCAAGCATAAGAATAAGGACTTGTTCCACCCGAAATTTGAATGTCGATGATACCATTATCTTCTCCGAAACATAAAACGTCTTGAGAAACTATAGTTCCAGATAGCGGCAACAGTGGTCCAGGTACAGTGTCTAAATACGTTAATACGCAACCGTTAGAGTCAAGAATAACGACATTATAAATTCCAATGGTTAAACTATCGACATCTTCATCCGTACTTCCATTCGACCAAGTAAATGAATAGGTTCCTGTTGGAGAAAGCGTAATATCAATAGCACCAATACTATCTCCTCCACATAAAACTGGAGTCACGGTGGCAGTAACTTGAGGTAATGGATGAATATAGATGTACAACCAAGCCGTATCACAACCAGCAGGATTTTGTTGATCGCAAACAACATATTGCAAACTATCCCATCCTGCCGCATTGAAATTGGCAGCATAAATAATTTCCTGATTTGCGCCAACAAAAGCTAATCCTTGGCTACCTTGAGCATAAATAGAAACGGTGAGAGTATCACCTTCTGGATCGATATCATTTCCTCTTACATAGATGATAGCAATATCTCCACCACAAACAATCGCCGAATCACTTTGAGCAATGGGTAAATCATTTACGGGTGTGACAGTAATAATTACAAGAGCGGTATCACATAAAATTGGAGTTGGATAACCTGAATCGCAAATTGCATAAATCAAAGTATCGATTCCATTAAAATTAGAATCGGGGCAATACGTTAAAATACCAGTCGTAGGATCTAAACTATAAGTACCGTTTGATGGACTTGAGATAATAACTAATGTACTTAAGTCAATCATATTTTCTACATCCGTATCATTGCTTAAGATGGCAATTTGGATGCAGGAATCTTCGGGAGTTGTTGCGTAATCGTCCACAGCTACCGGCGCATCGTTCACCGGATTAATCGTGATGATGATCCATGCGGAATCACAATACACAGGCATACCATCGTCACAAATAATATATAAGATGGAATCCATTCCGTTAAAATTTGGACCCGGCGTGTAAATAATTTGCCCTCCCGGACCAATGACAACACTTCCACTAAACGGACCTTGTAAAATTCCAAGTGCATTCGTATCCAAATTATTGTTGGGGTCAGAATCGTTATTCAAAACATAAATTACAACGGTTGTATCTTCACCCGTAGATATTGTATCATTTATTACAATCGGAGGATCGTTTACCCAAATCGTGATAGAAGCTGTACTTGTACAACCGAGACTATCCGATACCGTTAGTAAATAAGTAGTCGTTACAGTGGCAGTCACTGTTGGATTCGAAACTAAACTATCGTTCAATGTTAATCCCGGATTCCATTCATAAGTATACGGTGCCGTTCCTCCAGAAGCAGCAGGAAATCCTCCTAATATCACAAATGTTCCAGTAGGTACAAACTGATCTACACCCGCATCGGCAACAGGAGCTGGAGAAATTGAAATAGCTACAGAGTCTGTACTGTTACAAGCGCCATTAGTAATACTCCAAACAAAGGTGTTTATTCCAATTTGTAAATTACTTACTGTTGAGCTTGGATTAGTTGGATTATCTAGTGTTGCTGCTCCTAAAGAAGTCCAGGCTCCTACACCACTTCCAGCAGCGTTTGCAGAAAGAGCAATGGACGAGGAAGCGCAAGCTAGTTGATCGACACCTGCATTGGCAACAATTATTGAATCCACTTGAATAATTATAGTATCACTGCTTGTACAACCACCATTGGTTACTGACCAAACAAATGCATTGCTTCCATACACTAAATTACTCACTGCAGAATTTGCAGCAGCAAGATTAGAAATTGTTGCAGCACCTAAACTTGTCCAGGCACCAACACTCGTTAGTGGGGCAACTGCATTTAAGTTTCCAATAAATATTTCGCAACCATTTTGATCAGGACCTGCATCAGCAATCTCAGCAGAATCTACTTGAACAAGTATTGTATCTGAACTTGTACATGTACCATTGTTGATAGTCCACACAAAGGAATAACTTCCAAAAGTATTTAATCCACTCACTGTAGTACTCGCACTCGTTGGATTTGCAATGATTGCAGAACTGGTAGTTGTCCATTGTCCAACTCCTATTGTTGGAGTATTTCCTGACAAAGAAACAGTACCACCCACACAAACCGCTTGATCAACGCCGGCATTTGCATTAATTAATGAATCGATTGTAATTAAAACGGTATCACTGGTTGTACAAGATCCATTAACGAGCGTCCAAACAAAAGAATAAATTCCTACTTGCATACCATTTACCACAGTATTTGGTAAAGTTGGATTTACGATGGTTGCTGCAGACGAAGTTGTCCACGTTCCTATGGCCGGTGCTGATGCATTTCCATTTAATGTAGAGGTTGTAACATTACATAAATTTTGATCGGAACCTGCATTTGCAATTATTGTACTATTTAAAGTGATTACAATAGTATCTTGAGCAATACAAGAACCATTGATAATGGTCCACACGAACGGATAAACACCTGAAGCCGCGAGTCCAGTGACTGTTGCATTAGGAGCGTTCACATTTGAAAACGTTCCTCCATTCAATGCAGTCCATGTTCCTGTACCACTCGCTGGAGTATTTCCTGCAAGCACCAAAGCATTTCCTAAACAAAGTTGTTGATCAGGACCTGCGTTGGCAGGAATCAATGTACTTACAATAATATTCACGGTATCACGAGTGACGCAAGCGCCATTAGTGATTGTCCAGACAAACGTATTGGTTCCGACAATAAGTCCAGTCACTCCTGAATTCGGATTGCTATTCGTTGTAATAGCACCACCCGTGGTAGAAGTCCAAAGACCCGCTCCAGGAGCAGCAGCATTTCCCGACAAAGTAGCTGTTGTTACATTACATAAATTTTGATCGGGACCAGCAGTAGCAATAACGTTACCGCTTACCGTTATACTCATTGTATCGCGACTCACACAAGCACCGTTGGTGATGGTCCAAATAAAAGAGTAAGTTCCAGTTGTATTTAATCCGCTTACAGCAGAAGATGGATTGTTAGGATTTGCAATGATCGCCGATGAGGATGTAGTCCAATTTCCACTACCAGGGGCAGGAGAATTTCCGCTCAGTGTAGCAGAGGGAGAACTTGCACAAATTTGTTGATCAGAACCTGCGTTGGATGGAATTAATGTACTAACAACAATATTGATCGTATCTCTGCTGATACAATTTCCATTAGTAATGGTCCATACAAATAAATTATTTCCAATTGCTAAATTTGTGACTCCACTATTCGCTAAAGCTACATTTGTTACCACTGCTGAACCTAATGATGACCAACTTGCAGTTCCCGTTGCAGGCGCGTTACCCGCTAAAGTAGCTGCGGTAAGCGCACATAAATTTTGATCAGGGCCAGCGTTTGCCACAATGGCTGAGTCAACCGTAATACGAACCGTATCGCGAAGTACACAGGCGCCATTGGTAACTGTCCAAACAAACACATAGGCACCAGCGTTAGTTAATCCACTAACCGCAGTACTTGGATTAGTAGGATTCGCAATGATAGCAGAAGAAGGCGTTGTCCACAATCCCGTTGCAGGGATTGGATTGTTACCAGAAAGACTGATGGACGCTCCTTGACAAATTTGTTGATCCAACCCAGCATTACTTGGAATTTGAACATTCACAGTTACACGCATGGTATCTCTACTGATACATGTTCCATTGGTGATCGTCCAAATAAATAAATGATTTCCTGGAGTAAGTGCAGTGATGGTTGTGGTCGGACTTGAAGGTGTTGTGATTGTTCCTCCATTTAATTTTGTCCACACACCAGTTCCTGGAGCAGGATTATTTCCTGCCATGGTTACCGATGTTTGTGATTCACAAATTTGAATATCGGGACCTGCATTTGAAATGATTAATGCATCTACTCTTATTATAATAGTATCTCTGCTTACACAGGCACCATAAGTTGTTGTAAAGATAAAGGTGTTCAATCCAACAGATAATCCACTGACTGTAGTAGTAGCTGACGAAGGACTTGCAATCGTTGCACCGCTCGAGGTCGTCCATGCACCTATGCCAGGAGCAGGACTATTTCCAGTTAATGTTGCCGTGGTTGCATTACAAAATTGTTGATCGGGTCCGGCATTTGCAATGACTGGATTTCGCACTATGAAAACTACCGTATCTCTTGAAACGCAGGGGCCATTCGTAATGGTCCAAACAAAATTGTAAAAACCTGATGTTATTAAACCAGTAACTGTAGTTACGTTGTTTGTAGGATTCGTAATAGTACCACCATTTAATGCGGTCCATAAACCTGTTCCAGGTGAAGGATTATTTCCACTTAACAAACCAGAGGCAGTAGTAGTACATATTTGTTGGTTGTTCCCTGCATTGGCAACAATGGCAGTACTCACTGTCATTAACATTGTATCACGACTTACACATGCACCATTTGTTACGGTCCAAATAAACGTATATACACCAGCGGTAGTTAATCCACTTACTGTAGATGTTGCACTGGTAGGGTTTGAAATGGTTGCTGAGGAAGTAGTAGTCCACAAACCTGATCCAGGAGCAGGACTTGACCCCGCTAGCGTTGCAGTTCCTGGTGATGCGCATACTAATTGATCGGCACCAGCAGCGGATACTACAGGATTCGATACAATAATATTCATGGTATCTCTAATTACACAAGCTCCGTTGGTAACGGTCCAAACAAATACATAAGTACCTGGAGAAGTTAATCCTGTGATGGGTGTATTTCCATTTACTGGATTTGATATTGTAGCAGCGCTCGTTGTTGTCCACAGCCCTGTACCAGGAGCTGGATTTGAACCAGCCATTGTTGCTGTGCCCGGTGTTGTACATATATTCTGATCAGTACCTGCATTTACAACAACGGGTTGATCGACAATAACTGTCACTTGATCGGCATCACTGCATGTACCATCGGATACTACCCAAAAGAATAAATACGTTCCACTAATTAAATTTGAAATAAGTGTCGTATCATTTGCAGGAGAAGCAATCACTCCTGAAGAAGCAGTAAACCAAGTTCCGGTCACGCCTGCAATTCCAGGATCAAAGGCCATAATGGTGGTGGATGATTGCGGAGAACAAATACGTATTGTATTATTTATTGTCTGCGCCACCAATACATAAATAATGTGAGTGATAGAATCCTGAAGTCCGTTGGCGTTTGTAACAACTAATTTAACTGTAAAGTTTCCTCCCGTAGCATAAGCATAATTTGGATTTTGTATGGAGGAAGTACCACCATCTCCAAATGTCCAACTCCATCCAGTGATGGCGGCATTTCCGGGAAGTGACATATCAATAAAGGATACAGTATTGCTAATACAAACGATGGTGTCGTTTGCATCAAATGCAGCAGTGGGAGCTTGTGCTTTGGCTGCTTGCGAGAAGCAACAAAGGAAGATCAAGACGACTCCTGCAATTCTTAAATTTCTAAAACTTCGAAACATTTTGTCGGTTTTGATGTCGTGGGACATTTTTACTCCAATTCTTACGAAAAAAGTGTAAGATTAGTTTCGGATAAAGCAATGACACTTCTATTTAGTAGAAAGTGATAAAAAACCATCAAAATATCAGTGAAAAGAGGCGCATCCCTTGGCTAGACAAGCTTTTTCTTACGCTTAAATTTAATAAAGGTTTCAAAAATTATAAAATTGAATGAAAAAAATAGTTTTAAAAAAACCCGAACTTATAGGTTCGGGTTTTGGGAATAAATAAATGGGACTAGGAGTACGTATTAACTCAATAATTCTTTTACTAGGGCGGAAACCATTTTATTATCGGCTTTGCCAGCAAGCGCTTTTGTAACGACACCCATCACCTTGCCCATTTCGGCTGGCGACTTCGCACCTGTTTCTTCAATCGCTGCTTTCACCGCTTTGCGGACATCATCCTCACTCATCATTTCAGGTAAATATTTTGAAATGATGGCAACCTCTTCACGCTCCGGCGCAGCAAGATCTTCGCGTTGTTGTGTTTCGTAAATGGAGATGGATTCTTGACGTTGTTTTACCAATTTTTGCAACATCTTCACTTCATCCTCTTCACTCAACTCTTTACCACCTGCGCTAGTTTTCGCCAACAAAATCGCCGACTTAATAGCGCGAATAGCACGGAGTCCCGCCTGATTCTTTGTTAACATAGCGGTTTTTAAATCCGCCATGACGGATTGTTCTAAACTCATGATTGTATTATTAATCTACGCGATCGTGCAAGAAAGGATTATTGGGTCTGATTTCAGGCTTGTTATCGTCAAATGATAAAGTATAACGACTTACATTACTATCAGAAGAAGCAGGCGTATTTTCCAACTTTACATTTCTTCTTTTGAATGCAGGTTCCTTTTCCATTTCAGCTAAACCGCTTGGAGAATTATGTCTCAAACCCGCCTCTTTCAATCGCATGATGCGATCCCAAGATCGTTGATACATTTCATCTTCTTGATTCTTTTGCTCAGGAGCTGATTGTGTATTGCTAGGTGACTCGTGGTTTAACTCATGACGAATTACGAGAGCATCATTGACTTCTATCACTGGAGGAATAGACGACTGAACCGTTTTGATATAAGGCTCTTCTAGAGTCGGGAAATCCAATTCAATCATTCCTGTATCTGGATCCATGCTCATGTCGGCTTGATCCGTAAATGCATACGAATAATCATTGTGTTGATCAAATCCCATGTCGTCGCGGATGAATAAGAAAGGCTCGGCAGGATCACTATTTTCCATTGGAGTTTCTTCCACTTTACTTTGCACTTCAACAACTCTATTAGTTGCTGAGGGTGGAGCAGGAATTGAAGCAGTAGCTACAGGCTCATCTAACTTATGAATAATTACTTCTGGACGTTTTATCTCTGCCATTTTTTGTTCTCCGGTTTTGAATCCAGTTGCAATAACCGTTACAGAAACTTTATCACCTAATGATGGATCATGTCCTAATCCTAGTATGATTTCAGCGGTTTGACCAGCTTGTGCTTGAATATAATCATTGATCTCACCTACTTCATCCATCGTCACTTCATTATGTCCGCTGGTGATGCTTAATAAAATATAATTAGCGCCTTCAATTACATTATCGTTTAATAAAGGTGAATCTAAAGCTGCTTCAGCAGCGCGCACTGCGCGATTATCGCCTTCTGCATTTGCAGATCCCATGATGGCTACACCACTGTCCTTCATAACGGTCTCTATATCCGCAAAGTCAACATTGAGGTGCATGGTGTTAGTGATGATCTCTGCGATACTCTTCGCAGCAGTTGTTAAAATATCATCTGCATGACCAAAGGCATCACGTAATTGTAAGTTCCCGTGGATCTCACGCAACTTATCATTGCAGATAATCAACAAAGCATCTACATTTTTCTTCAACTCTTCAATTCCCAATTCCGCTTGTTGTTTACGCTTGCGTCCTTCGAAACCAAATGGAATGGTTGCAATACCAATGGTCAAAATACCCATTTCACGAGCTATGCCAGCAATTACAGGAGCTGCACCAGTACCTGTTCCACCACCCATTCCAGCAGTGATGAAAGCCATGCGTGTACCATTTCCTAAAAGAGATTTTAACTCTTCTACATTTTCGATGGCTGCATTTTTTCCTACTTCAGGAATTGCACCGGCACCACGTCCTCTTGTAAGGTTAGGTCCTAATTGCATTTTATAAGGTACTGGACTAATCGCCAATGCTTGCGCATCCGTATTACAAACGAGGAAATCAACCCCTTTAATTCCGAGACGATACATGTGGTTTACGGCATTGCTACCACCGCCTCCTACACCAATCACTTTTATGATAGATGCTTCTTCTTGGCTGATGTCGAACTGGATCAGATTTGATCGCGAACCTTCGCGTTGATTGGGAAATTCTTGCTGATTCATGATTATGTGTTTTATGTTGTTAGCAGGTAAGTTTTTAATTACAATAAATTATCCTTGTCGTCTCCTAAGAATTCGTTTGAAAAAATATTTTGCCACCATCTCTTTCTCGATTCACCTTTCACAGTGGGCTGTACGGTTGTACTGGCAGGACGTTTACGATCTCTTTCTAGATCTTGCAATCCCTTAATCACCAAACCAACACCGGTAGCGTACATTGGACTCTTCACTTCGTCCATTCCTTTACCAAGATGCTCGTTTGGATAACCAATGCGGGTGTCCATCCCCGTTATATATTCTACAAGTTGTGTGACGTGCTTAAGTTGTGATCCACCACCTGTAATAACAATACCGGCGATTAATTTCTTCTCAAATCCTGAGCTCTTAATTTCGTAATAAACGCTTTCGATAATTTCTTCCATTCTTGCTTGAATGATGGAAGCTAAATTCTTCACTGAAATTTCCTTTGGTTCTCTACCACGCAATCCTGGAATAGAAACAATTTCATTATCTTTCATTTGTTTCGCCAAGGCCGAACCAAATTTTGTCTTTAATAATTCTGCTTGATTGCGAATGATGGAACATCCTTCTTTAATATCATCCGTAATCACATTTCCTCCAAAAGGAATTACAGCAGTATGACGAATAATTCCATCTTGAAAAATGGCGATGTCTGTAGTACCTCCCCCAATATCCACTAAAACAACACCTGCTTCTTTTTCTTCTTCTGTCAACACAGCTTCTGCTGATGCAAGTGGTTCAAGGATGATGTCTACCGTTTTCAAATCAGATTTGGTAACACACTTCTGAATATTATTCGCTGCTGTGATTAAGCCCGTAATGATATGACAATTCGCTTCTAAACGAACGCCTGACATACCAATCGGATCTTTGATTCCTTGTTCGTTATCGACAATAAATTCTTGTGGAATTACATGAATGATTTCTTCACCTGGAGGCATCGCCAATTTGTACATGTCCTTGATAATCGCATCAATATCAATTCGACTAATTTCATCATTCGTGCTGGTACGAGTGATCATGCCGCGGTGCTGCATACTCTTGATATGCTGACCGGCAATCCCCACGTGTACATCACTGATCTCTACACCAGATTTCGCTTCAGCTTCAAGCACGGCTTCCTTGATAGAGATAACTGTCTTCTCGATGTTGGCTACGATTCCGCGCATCACACCCAGCGACTCGGAACGACCCATTCCCATAATTTCCACTTTCCCGTGTTCGTTTCTACGTCCAACGATGGCGGCAATTTTTGTGGTGCCGATATCAAGTCCTACAATGATGTCTGTATTTTCCATCAAAATTTATTTTTTTATGCAAACAATCTGATCTTTGTATTTCAGATTGATGATTGAATACTTATTCCAACCCATTTTATTCAATCCTTCACGATAGAATGCAAAAAGGTTGTCCATTTTTTCACTCAAGTTAGTGGTGTCGCCCAACAATATTCTGTGATCACCTACGCGTGGAATCAATTCCAAATCCTGAAATTCATTCACATAAATTTGTTCAGTATTCGCCGACCAGAAAGAATCCGTCTCTAAAAAATGCGCAAGAACATAGACTTGCTCTATCGTTCTTTGAATTTTTACAGCCGCAGTATCCGATTTTGGAGTACCAATATGCACGTTCATTTCACCATATGTATTGAAGATAAATCCATTTGCTACCAATGCAGGAGGAGTATAACGATCTGATACAGGCATGAATGCGCCTGTATGATCAATATAATACTGCTCGTCGTTTTTGTTGATGATTCGCACTATTGGATTTCTTTGAATAAGTTCAATGTGAAGGACCCCTCCAATCGCTGAATATACTTCTACGTCTTCAATGAAAGGGTTCGACAAAATAATTTTTTCTAACAATGCAGTGTTGATGGTTCCCACCGATTTTCCAATCAATTTTCCTTTACTGTTTGCCAACATCAACACATCATTTTTGTCGACAAACTCATGTCCCAAATCGCCTTTCATTTCCACAATCACATCGGTACACTTTAACTGTTCCTGCTTTTGATTTACAAATCCAAGTAAAGCTAACATGCCAACGGAGAATACTGACCACCCAACGATGGTTAATATTTTTTTGAAGTTTATTTTTGTTTTCATACTCCTTCAAAAAGTTTTTTAATAGGTTCAACTGATTGATCGATATCCCCTGCTCCTAAGGTTAAAAATACCTGTGGCGTATTTTTTCTCAGCTGGGCAATTAATTCTTCTTTACTTACTCTATGTTTATCTTGGATGGTCACTTTATCAAAAATGATTCCTGCATCCACTCCATCAATAGGTAACTCTCGTGCTGGATATATTTCCAATAAATATAAGGTATCTAATAAACTCAAACTTTCTGCAAAACCATCTAAAAAATCACGTGTTCGTGTGAACAAATGCGGTTGAAACGCTGCTGCAATTCTTTTATTCGGATGCAATTCACGTGCTGATAATATAGCGGCTCTCAATTCTTCTGGATGATGGGCGTAATCGTCAATGTAAATTACATTATCCTTTCGCACATGATATTCGAATCGACGTTGCACTCCTGAATAACTTTTCAGTGCTTCTTTTAAGGAAACCATATCCACTCCTCGTTCAAGCGCTAAAGCAGAGGCTGCAACTGCATTCTCTACATTATGTCGACCTGGCAATCCTAATTCTAAGCCATCAATTACGTATGCTGGAGTAACTAAATTGAAAATATATTTTCCATTCACTATATTAATATTTTCGCCCATATAATTTGCATGCGTATCAGTGATGGAATACGTAATTTTTCGAGCTTGACAATTTCCCAATTCCAATCCTGATTTTTGAACAATGAATCCACTGGGATGAACTTGAGCTGCAAAAGCTTGATAATTCAAATGCATCTCTTCTTTACTACCATAAATATCCAAATGATCGGCGTCCATTGATGTGATGATGGCTGCATCTGGAAAAAGTGTAAGGAAAGAACGATCGTACTCATCCGCTTCCACCACAATTTCATGCTTCGGTTGAGTTGATTTTCCTAATAACAAATTCGATTTGTAATTAGAACTGATTCCACCTAAAAAAGCACTGATATTATGTCCGGCCGTATTTAAAATATGAGCTAGAATAGAAGAAGTCGTCGTTTTACCATGCGTCCCAGCAACTCCAAAACACACATGCGGTTCTGTAATAAATCCCAATACTTGGGATCTTTTTACTAGTTGAAACTCTTTGCTCTTAAAATAATCAAGTTCTGTATGATGAGGTGGAATCGCTGGAGTTAAGACCACCAAAGTTTGATCTTTCAAACTCAAATCAGCAAAAGAAGTAGGAATTTGAGTAACATCATCTTCAAAATGAATTTTCATTCCTTCCAATTTCAAAGCATCAGTTAACGGGGTTGAGGTACGATCATACCCAGCAACTAATTTTCCCTCAGCTAAAAAATAACGAGCAAGGGCACTCATGCCTATTCCTCCTATTCCGAGGAAATAAACTTGTGTGATTGTTTGCCAATTAATTTGTTTCAATTTCTATCGTTTTACAAGTTGTAAGATTTCATTTGCTATTTCAAAAGCAGCATTTGGTCTTGCTAAGGGAGCAATATTTTCAGAAAGTTCCTTGCACTTCTCCTTATTAAAGATGAGTGCAATGGCCTCCTTTACCAAACGAGTTGCAACTTCATTATCGGTAACCAATAATGCAGCGTTTCTATTTACTAATGCTTTGCAATTTTTTGTTTGATGGTCTTCTGCGGCTGTGGGTAATGGAACCATAATTGATGGCTTCTTCACAATACATAATTCAGAAACGGTACTAGCTCCCGCACGTGTAACTACTGCATCCGCTAAAGCATACGCTAAATCCATTCGCGAAATAAAATCCATTGCTTTGATAGAAGTAGTACTAAGGATGGTTAACGCTTCTGACGCTTCCTGTGAAAATAATTTTCCAGTTTGCCAGATCACTTGCACCCCCGACTCAACCAATTCTTGAAGCCCTGACTTTATAGCTCTGTTAATACTGCGCGCACCTTGACTTCCTCCAACAATTAATAATGTTGGTCGCGTGGCATCCAAACCAAAAAACTGTGCTGCTTCTTCTCTTTTCCCTTCTATGGATTGAATATCACCGCGAACTGGATTTCCAGTAAATACAATTTTTGCAGCGGGAAAAAAGTGATGCATGTTTTCATACGCCACACAGATCTTCTTTGCCTTTTTCGCTAGTAATTTATTGGTGATTCCTGGATAAGAATTTTGTTCCTGTATTAATGTAGGTACGCCTCTTCGAGCAGCAATATACAATAGTGGACCACTGGCATATCCGCCAACACCCACCGCAACGTGTGGATTAAAATCCTTTAATATTGAATTAGCTTTGTTCAAACTTTTAATTAATTTAAGAGGAAATGATAAATTATCAATACTCACTTCTCGCTTTATTCCCGCTATGGGTAATCCTTTAATGGTGAATCCAGCTGCAGGAACTTTTTCCATTTCCATTTTACCTTCTGCACCAACAAATAATATTTCTATATCATTATTCACTGCTTTCAATGCATTGGCAATAGCAATGGCAGGGAAGATGTGTCCACCTGTCCCACCTCCGCTAATTACAACACGTATGTTTTGATTAGGCTGCAAGGGCTGGCTTAGTATCGGTTTTATCAATCTCACTACTCACACTTAATATAATTCCAATGGCAGCACTTGTAAACCAAATGGAAGTTCCACCCATACTTAACATGGGAAGTGGTTGACCCGTCACAGGAAATATATGCACCGCAACAGCCATATTTATTAATCCTTGAAATACTAAACTAAATGCACATCCTATGGTAATAAGCGCAGCAAATGCGCGCTCGGTCTTCTTGACGATTTGCATGGCTCGATAAAAAAGAAGTAAGTACAAAAAGAGTACGAATGTCCCTCCTAATAATCCATATTCTTCAACGATGATGGCGAAAATAAAATCAGAGTAAGGATGTGGCAAGAAATTTCTTTGATCACTATTCCCTGGACCCTTGCCAACAAGTCCGCCCGTAGCAATTGCAATTTTAGATTGTTGCACTTGATAATTTCCTTCGTCGCCACCCCAAATAAAATTTTCGACACGTGATGACCAAGTGCTGATACGACCTCCTCCGATTCCTGTAAAATAAGCAAAAGCCAAATACAAACTGAAGATGACCACCGCACCTCCAAACATATACATGATGTACTTCATGCTTATTCGTCCGATAAACATCAAGACCACACAAGTAGTAAATAATACAGCTGCAGTAGATAAATTTGCTGGTAAAATCAACAGACACACCACAGCAATCGGGATGATGATAGGAAGAAATGCCGTTTTAAAATCTTTAATATTATCTTGCTTCTTCGACAGCAGGCGAGCTACATATAGGATCAATGCGACTTTTGCAAAATCGGAAGTTTGAAAAGAAAGACCAATGATGGGAAGTGTTAACCAACGACTTGCATCATTAATGTTACTTCCCATTAATAAAGTGAAAAGCAACAAGGGTATTGCTACTAAAATTCCAAATGTTGCGATGCGCGCATATACAGTATACTTCAACATATGAATACCATACATCAACGCAAAACCCAACAGCATAATGATTCCATGCTTGAATAAATAGTATTCTGTATTCCCCGACTGATACTTATAAGCCAGGGTTCCTGTTGAACTATACACAGCAAGTATACTCACGATACTTAATAGTATCACGATTAACCAAATGGTGCGATCGCCTTTAAAGTAGGTCTCCAGCCAAGTCATCTTTCTCTCTCTTTATTAATTATAAATTACGAACCGCTGTTTTGAATTTGCGACCACGGTCTTCGTAGTTTTCAAACAAATCGAAACTTGCACAAGCGGGTGATAATAAAACGACATCGCCATTTTTTCCCAATCCATAAGCAGCTTGAACGGCTTCTTCTGCAGAAGCTGTTTCAATGATGATAGGAACAACCGATTTAAATGCTTCTATAATCTTTTTATTCTCGGTTCCCATGCACACGATTGCCTTCACTCTTTTTTTTACTAACTCGAGAAGCATTTCGTATTCATTTCCTTTATCAACTCCACCCGCAATCCATATGGTAGGTTTTTGCATAGACTCTAATGCATACCAAGTAGAATTCACATTGGTTGCTTTTGAATCATTGATAAATTCAATTCCGTGAACGGTAGTTACATTTTCCAGACGATGTTCAATGTTTTCGAAATCGGAAAAGCTCTCGCGAACTACCTCTTTACGAATGTCAAGAATACGTCCGGCTATTCCTGCTGCCATTGAATTGTAAATGTTGTGTTTGCCTTGAAGAGCAAGATCGTGGATTGACATATTGTAGGTTTGGTTATGTGTTTGAATGTTTAATTGCGTGTCTTCTAACCAGGCGCTCATGTTTTCCTTTTTTTTGATGCTAAACGGAAAGCATTGCATAGCGGGCGTAATCTTTTCTAATTGTTGTAGGGTAAGCGCATCATCTGCACAGTAGATGAATACATCTTCACTTCGTTGATTCTGTATAATCCTAAACTTCGATTCAATATAATTCTGTAAATTATATTCATAGCGATCCAAATGATCAGGAGTAATGTTTGTCAGCACCGCGATGTCTGCTCTGAATGTGTAACATCCATCTAACTGAAAACTACTGAGCTCAAGTACATAATAATCGTGCAATTCTTCAGCAACTTGACGAGCAAAACTTTTTCCGATGTTTCCACCTAAACCCACATTGAATCCTGCCTTACCTAATAAGTGATGCGTCAATAATGTTGTTGTGGTCTTGCCGTTAGTTCCTGTGATCGCAATTATTTTTGCTGTAGTATGCTTGGCTGCAAACTCAATCTCGGATTGAATTTGAATATTCGCTTCCTTTAGTTTTTTAATGATGGGTGCTTTGTCAGGAATTCCTGGACTCTTCACCAACACATCGGCGGCCAATATTATTTCTTGCGAATGTTGACCTTCTTCGAATTGAATTTGATATTTTTCTAACTCTGCTTTGTACTTATCAGCGATCTTTCCAGAATCAGAAACAAAAACTTGCATGCCTAGCTTTTTAGCGAGTATAGCTGTCCCAACACCGCTTTCAGCAGCACCGAGAATGACCATATTTTCTTTTGAAGCAGACATTTATTTTTTATCTCAACTTTAAGGTAACTACACTTAATACAGCAAGCATCAATCCTACAATCCAAAATCGAGTTACGATTTTAGATTCGTGATATCCTAACTTTTGATAATGGTGGTGAAGTGGCGACATTTTAAAGATGCGACGACCTTCTCCATATTTTTTTCGAGTGTATTTAAAATAACTTACTTGTACCATCACTGATAAATTCTCCACTAAGAACACGCCACAGATAATAGGAATCAATAATTCTTTGCGAATGGCAATAGCGAAAACGGCTATGATTCCACCCAATGCTAAACTTCCAGTATCGCCCATAAATACTTGTGCAGGATATGAGTTATACCAAAGAAATCCAACACAAGCACCTACAAATGCACTCATGAAAACCATCAACTCACCAGTATTGGGAATGTACATGATGTTTAAATAACTTGCAAAAACCGTATTACCTGATACATAAGCGAAGACAGCAAGTGTAGTTCCAACAATCGCGCTGGTTCCTGTTGCAAGTCCATCGATCCCATCCGTAATATTGGCTCCATTGGAAACTGCGGTTACAATAAATATCACCATCAAAATAAAGAGTGCGGGTAACATCCATGATTTATGATCGCCTGCCCAGCCAATCAAATCTGCATATTCAAATTCATTGTTTTTAAAAAACGGAATGGTAGTTTTAGTTGATTTAACATTTACTCCTATAGATGCGATGTTTTCAGAATTATTAATATCATCAACGATATTTCCTCCCTGACTAATAACAACACTTGATTCAACCGCACTATTCTCGCGCACCACTACATTCGGATTAAAATAGAGAATAGAACCAATGATAACACCTAATCCTACTTGCCCAATTAATTTAGACTTCGCTCTTAATCCTTCTTTGTCTCTTTTAAATACTTTGATGTAATCATCTACAAATCCGATAATGCCCAACCAAATCACACTTACAATCATGGTGATGATATAAACGTTATCCAACTTTGTGAATAGAAATGTAGGAATGAGAATCGCAGCAATAATGATAAGTCCTCCCATGGTTGGAGTCCCTTGTTTTTTCGCTTGACCATCTAATCCTAAATCACGAATAGTTTCTCCAACTTGCATACGCAATAGCAATGCAATGATTCGCTTTCCTAAAAACAAAGTGATCACTAGCGAAGTGATGATAGCCATCGCCGCTCTGAATGACAAGAAACGAAACACTCCAGCACCTGGAATGTCGTACGCTTTATCTAAGAATTCAAAGAGATAATATAACATAGTTAACAGAGTTCAAATGATTCTTCTAATACTTGTAAGTCGTCAAAGGGCTGTTTCACCCCTTTAATTTCTTGATACTTTTCATGTCCTTTTCCGGCCAGAAGAATAATATCTCCTTTCTTCGCTAGCGCACATGCGGTACGAACTGCTTCACGACGATCGCTTACAGAAAGAACTTTCTTTTGTTGGTGAATAGGAATTCCAACTTTCATCTCAGCAATGATTTGATCAGGATCTTCATTGCGTGGGTTGTCGGAAGTTAAAATCACGCGATCACTTTGATCACATGCAATGGCTGCCATCTGTGGACGCTTTCCTTTGTCGCGATCACCACCACAGCCTACCACCGTAATTATTTGTTCATTTCCTAAACGAATATCTTGTATGGTCGACAAAACATTTTGCAATGCATCCGGAGTATGTGCATAATCAATAATTCCTATTACACCATTTGCACTTTCCACTCGTTGAAATCTTCCTTCAGGTGACTGTAGTGTACTGATAGCAGTTAATACGGCTAACTTTTCTTCACCCATCAACATCGCTACTCCATATACACTCAATAAATTGTATGCATTAAATTTCCCACTGAGTCGACATAATAAATCGTTTCCTTCTATGTTCAACATTAATCCAGCAAAAGAGCTTTCCAATATCTTCGCTTTGAAATCGGCAACACCCATCAAGCTAAACGTTTTCACTGTTGCTTTAGAATTTTGCACCATTATTTTTCCATTGCGATCATCGGCATTCACTAATGCAAATGCATTGGATGAAAGCTTATCAAAAAACCCTTGCTTCGCTTTGATATACTCTTCGAATGTTTTATGATAATCTAAATGATCACGAGTGATATTCGTAAATACACCTCCATCAAATTGTAATCCACTGATGCGATGCTGTACTACTGCATGCGAACTTACTTCCATAAAACAGTAGGCACATTCCGAATCAACCATCTTCGCTAAAAGCGCATTCAATTGCAGGGGGTCAGGCGTAGTATGTGTGGATAGAATTTCTAAATCATTAATTCGATTTACTACCGTGCTTAACAAACCAACTTTATAACCCAACTGACGAAACAATGCATGCAATAATGTAACGACGGTCGTTTTTCCATTGGTACCGGTTACCCCAATCAGTTTTAATTTTTCGGAAGGATGATCGTAAAAATTAGCAGCGATGATGGCTATGGCAAGTGAAGAATCTTTCACTTGAACATAAGTTACACTTTGAAAACGTTCAGCAGGCATTTCTTCACACACAATGGCGGTGGCGCCTTTTGCAATAACTTCTGCAATGAAATGATGACCGTCGACTACTGTGCCACGAATGGCAATAAATAAAGTATCCGCTTCTACTTTGCGTGAATCAAAGCACACCTTCTCAATCGAGATGGAAGTGTCACCACTTACTTCTTCGATGCCGGCTTTGTAAAGTAAATCGCTAAGTAGATGCATTACCCTAATTCAATTATTATTTGTTGTCCTTTTTGGAATTTTGCTCCTGGCTGCAATGACTGTCTCACTACGGCACCTCTACCCACTGGCTTCACCATCATCCCCTGACCTTCGAGTAAATAGATTGCATCGCGCAGACCCATGCCCGTTACGTTAGGCACTTTCTCATCTTCGGGAGTATATGTACTTTGTTGTTTGGTCACCCAACCATTTTCAGGACCATTGTATTTTACATTTAAATTCTTTGTTGCCTGCTTCGTAGAAAAACCACGTCCTGATTTTACAATTGGAAGTCCTGCATATAAAGAGTCGGGAGATTGTACCACTTCTTTATGCATTTTGATGTCGAGTGCATATGCTTTGTCGGCTATATCTTTAAAAACTGGACAAGCAATAGAAGCTCCGTAGTAAGCATTTTTACTCGGACCATATACAACGACTATACAAGAATACCGAGGCTCATCGGCAGGGAAATATCCGCAGAAGGAAGCTTGATACTTCACTTTTCCCGTTTTGTAACCATCTTTTCCTTGTGCAATTTGCGCTGTTCCCGTTTTTCCGGCTATCGTATACTGCGCATGTTTAATATGTGATGCAGTACCTGTAGTAACTACTTCTTCCAACATACGTCGAGCCATAGTGATGGTAGCAGGAGAACAAATATTTTCAGAAATCACTTTCGCCTCATAGGCTTTTACTACTTTTCCTTTGTTGCTAATTTCCTTAACAAAAAGCGGCTGCACCATTTTCCCGTTGTTCGCTACGGCATTATAGAAGGTAAGCAATTGCAAAGGAGTCAACTTCGATTCGTATCCAATTGAAATAAATGGCAATGAAATTTTAGACCAATCTTTATCCTTTGTATCTTTCAATCGAGCTGCAGGTTCACCAGGCAATTGCATTGCTAAAGGTTCTGCAATATGCATGCTACGAAGGCGATTCATCAACTTCTGTGGATCCTTTCCATAATACTTTATTGCAATTTTTGAGATGCCCACATTCGAAGAAACGGCAAATGCTTTCTTCACAGAGACATTTCCATAGCCACCATGATGTGAATCTTTCATCATAACGCCACCGGCTAACCGCAATTCTCCATTCCCTGTATCGCAGCTATCATCTAAGTCGATGTATCCATCTTCCATAGCAGCCATTAGTGTGGCTAACTTAAATGTAGATCCTGGCTCTGTTCCTTGACCAATAGCATAATTATAATCTTCACCATAACTATAACTATTTTCAGTTCCATTCCTTTTCAAATTAGCAATGGCCTTAATGTGTCCCGTTGAAACTTCCATCAAAATAGCACAGCCCATTTCGGCTTCACTCGCTTGCAGTTGATTCATCAATGCATTCTCAGCAACATCTTGTAAATTCAAATCAATGGTGGTGATAACATCACTTCCATCTAATGGTTCAATTTCATTCTCATTGTTCACTGGCTTCCAAACATTGCCCGCTATACGTTGCATCAAACGTTTTCCTGTTGTACCTCGCAAATTATTATCGAATGCACCTTCAATACCTACGGATTCCAGTGCATTGTTCTCCATTTTATATCCTACAGTACGAGAGGCTAATAATTTAAAAGGCTTTTCTCTACGGCTCAACTGATCAACAATGAGTCCACCTTTATTTTTTCCGAGACGAAAAAGTGGAAAGTTGCGCAATACTTTCTGCTCCGAATAAGAAACATTTCGCTTGAGTAATAAATAACGATTCCCTTCACTTCTTGCTTCCTTTAAAATTCTTTTATACTCATTCTTCGATTTCCCTTTAAACAATTGAGCTAAACAATACGCGAGTGAATCAACATTATCATTAAACACATCGCTTTTAATTCCATGGGAATTTAGATCTACATGAATATCATATCTCGGTAAAGAAGTAGCCAACAAACTTCCATCACTTGCATAAATATTTCCACGCATTGGAGAGATGGTATGATAAGAAAGCGTTGAAAAATCAGCTTTGCTTTTCCAATATTCTCCCTGTACAAATTGCAAATAACCGATACGTCCGACAATCACCATTCCGAAAATCAGAAATCCGGCAAACACCAAATAAGTCCTGCGTAAAATATCATTTTTCTTCTCAGCCATGATCGAATTATTTTTCGGATTTAACTTTCACTACTATTTTGCTGGGAGCAGTCGTGGCTTCCTTTACCTCTTTTACTTCAATGGCTTTCGCTACTTCTGTTAATTTGGAACGATACATTAAATCGTTACGTGCTGTAATGAATTCAGCTCTCAACTCCTTTAAATCACGTCCGGTTTTATCAATATCACGAATGGATTTCTCCGCATAATAACTATTAGCGATATAAGCCAATCCTAAAAAGAACAAGAAAAACATATACGGCATAATAACGACCACCGCACCGCGATCGAAATATTCAAAGATGTTCACTAAACGAATTAATTTTCTTGAAGCACTTTCACCATTTGCTTTTTGCTTAGCAACTGGTTTCTCTTTCGGCTCTTGGGCTGATTGACGGATTTTATTCATAGACGTTCAGCTATTCTCATTTTCGCACTGCGTGAGCGCGGATTTAACTCCACTTCTTCTGAAGCGGGAACCACAGGTTTTCGGGTAATGGATTTAAACACTAATCCTATTGGATGACCGTATAAATCTTTGTTGATTTCACCTTTGAAATTTCCACTATTCAAAAAGTTTTTTACTAAGCGATCTTCTAAGCTATGATAACTGATGACCACTAAGCGTCCACCTTTCTTCAACATCTGTACGGCTTGCAACAACAATTCTTTTAAAGCACCCAACTCGTCGTTGACTTCAATTCTTAGTGCTTGAAAGAGTTGCGCATAAAAAGTATTTTCTTTCATTCTCGGAGCAAAGCGAGACACTGTACTTTTTAATTCATCGGATGTATTAATAAAATTCTCTTTACGAACACGAACAATTTCTGCAGCCATTCTTTTGGAAGAAGGTAATTCACCGTACTCTTGAAACACACGAACCAATTCTTGCTCGGGATAATAATTGAGAATATCCTTGGCCGTTAATTGTTGCGATTGATTCATGCGCATGTCCAACTCTGCATTGAAGCGAATGGAAAATCCTCTACCTGCAATATCAAATTGATGAGAAGAAACACCGAGGTCGGCAAGAATCCCATCTACCTCTTCCACTTTATTTACTTTCAACTGCTCAGCCAAATGCTTAAAGTTATAGGGCAATAAAATCAATCGCGGATATGCACTAACGTTAGCTAATGCATCTTGATCTTGATCAAACGCAATTAATCTTCCGTTCTCAAAACGATTTAATATTTCTGCTGAATGACCACCACCACCAAAAGTCACATCAACATAAATTCCGTCTTCATGAATCTGAAGACCATCTACCGCCTGTTTTAGTAATACGGGGCTATGATACGTCACGTCCTGGTCCTCCAACATTCAGTTTTCCCATTACCTCTTCGGCCAGTGCAGAAAAATCTTTTGGCTCTTCAACAATCAATCGATTGTAGCGCTCCACCGACCATATTTCAATTTTATTGGACCAGCCATATAAAACGGCTTCTTTCTCTATACCTGCATATTCACACAAACGCTTCGGCAAAAGCAATCGACCGGCAGCATCTAATTCTAACTCTATAGCACCACGAAAAAAGTAACGCGCAAATTCACGATTCTTCGCCACGAACATATTCAGTCCGTTGATTGCATCGGAAATACGTCTCCACTCATCCATTGGAAATAAAGCGAGACAATTTTCAAAGCCCCGATTCAACATAAACTTCTCATTGGCCTCCGGCGACACCTGCTTGCGCAAGCCCGAAGGCAGACTCAAACGCCCCTTGGCGTCAAGCTTACATTCATATTCTCCGTGGAACTGCGACATTTTAATTGGTGGGGATGAGGATTTCTTCTGTGTGGTAAAAATAAATTAAATTTTACCACTTTACCCCACTTCATCCCACTTTGTTAAAAACTTTTTACCCCTCGAATTATTGTACTAAGACAAATAAAAATTGGGTTATACAGGTAAAAATGGTGGCTAAATGAGGCCTCAAAATACCCTAATTGTAGGATTTATTATTTTAATTATTAGCTAGTTATGAACAATCAATAGTTAACAAAATAAGCTGCCAGCTTGCATTGCATTTTACCTCTATAAAAGATTAAAAGGCTAGGCTAAACCGGAAATAATCTTTGAAAAATACAGAAATAACTTAGAAAAAGTCGAAAAAATACAACAAGCTTATAACTAATTATTTAAAAAATTGAGAAGTCGAATCTCTCCCACTTTACTATAATTTGAAAACCTCAACCTCTTCAATTTTCCTACTTTGATTGAAAAGAAGGCCTTACAAAAGCTCGGCATAGGGAGGGATCAACTATTTTAGTCGAATCGTAATTTATATATGTCCCCAGAAGCTCAGGCGAAGTTTATTGATATAGAAGCCGTCATTCAATCCAAGAATCCTTCTCTTTTAAGATGGATGCCTAGGTTTGTGTTGAAGTACATCAAAAAAATTATTCATCAAGACCATGTAAATGATTTTATTTTTCGACAAGGTGATAAGCATTCACATGCATTTGTAGATGAAATTATAAGGGAATTTGGTGCCGAAGTATCCTTTGAGGGACTAGAAAATATTCCTGAAACAGGAGGGTGTATTATTGCTGCCAATCATCCCATTGGCGGATTGGATTCCATTGCGCTGATGCAAACGGTGGCGAGAAAGAGGAAGGATATAAAATTTATTGTGAACGATGTTTTGTTACACATCAAAAACCTGAGTGACTTATTCATTGGCGTAAATAAGCATGGCAAAAATTCGACGGAAGTGTTAGATATGATTGACTCCTACTATGCGAGCGATATAGCCATGCTCATCTTCCCGGCCGGATTGGTCTCCCGCAAACAGGAGCACGGATTAATTCGGGACTTAGTGTGGAAGAAGAGTTTTGTTGTAAAAGCAAAAAAACATCAACGGAATATTATACCAGTACACATTGCTGGAAAAAATTCAAAATTTTTCTATAATCTCGCATGGTGGAGAGGTAAATTGGGCATCAAGGTCAATATTGAAATGTTTTATTTGATGGATGAGATGTACCGTCAGGATGGAAAAAAGATTCACATCACCATTGGAAAACCTATCCCCTATCCATTGTTAACACAAAAACATAATGATCAGGAATGGGCACAAAAAATTAAGTTACATATTTATAATTTAGCCGAAGGAAAAGACGAATTCGAAGCCTAAAATGATGCAAGATATTATTCCAGCCATTCCCTTAGATATCCTCGAAAAGGAATTATCGAAAGAACGCTTTGTTCGTGTTACGAATAATGGCTCTAATCATCTATACATTGTAAATCATCATAACGCTCCAAATGTAGTTCGTGAAATTGGTCGGCTCCGTGAAGTGACATTTAGAGAATCTGGAGGAGGTACGGGATTGGATTGCGACCTTGATCATTTTGATACGAACGAAAATTGCTACGAACAACTCATTGCGTGGAACCCAGAAGACAAAGAAATTATAGGTGGGTATCGTTTCATTGAGTGTGGAAAAGTGAAAAAAGATCAAGAAGGAAATTATGAATTAGCCACGGCTGAATTATTTTCGTTTTCCAAAAAGTTCATTGATGATTTTATGCCCTTCACGATTGAGTTGGGAAGATCATTTGTACAACCCAAGTATCAACCTCGTCCTGAAAATAGAAAAGGATTGTTTTCACTGGATAATTTATGGGATGGTTTAGGTGCTATTCATATTGACTATCCACAAATAAAATATTTTTTCGGGAAAGTAACCATGTATCCACACTTCCAACGCGAAGCGCGTGATATGATATTGCATTTCATGAATTATTTTTTTCCAGACAAAGAAAATTTAGTGTTGGCGATTTATCCACTCAACATTGAAAATGACATGAGTGTATTTGCACAAGAAATTTCAGGACTTTCCTATAAAGAAGCGCATAAAATTCTCAACCAGCATGTGCGTGCACTAGGAGAAAACATTCCACCCTTAGTAAATGCCTATATGAATTTAAGTGCCACTATGCGCACCTTTGGCACATCGGTAAACGAACATTTTGGAGACGTAGAAGAAACTGGAATTTTAGTCAGCTTAAACGATATTTACGAATCGAAAAAGGAAAGGCATGTGAAGACGTATGTGAAGTAGATTGATCTAACCTATTCATTTTCTGAAAACCTTCAGCATTTATTAATGATATAATTTATTGGTTGATACAGACGATAAAATGGCTCGCAAAGACGCAGAGCCGCTAAGGCTGCGCTATGACAAATTTTCACGCAATCCCAATAGCTATCCATCGGCCGCCAAAGGCTTGCCGACGGCGCTGCGGTACGCAGAGGCGCTAAGGCTTCTCTACAACAAATTTTCTCGCAGGCGCAAAGTTTCCAATTATAGCTTTTTTGCTGGGCACTGCTGTCGCAAGGTCAAATTTTATCTCATCTAAACCAAATCCGTGTAAATCCTAATTATCCGTGTCATCCGTGTTCCATCAAATTATAATCCCAACTAAAACACTTTTCAAGAGTACGATTTTATTTTTATCTAGAAGAAAATCAACGCAAATCATAAAAAACCTGTGCCTGCCTACCGTCTTGCCTTTGCATAGCTTGTGCCTCCGCTAAAGCTTCAGCGACACGCGGACGGCGAAGCGAGGAGCTTGCGCCACCGCTTTAGCGCACGCGCTTAGCATAGGTAGGTGCCATCAAACACAAATAGCATGAGGAATTTTAAGTTACTAAAATTAATCCAATCCCCTTTAAAAATTCAACTTCGCATTCTTCGTCGGCGCAATGAAAATGGAGGAAGTTTCGGCAATGTATTTTAGCAATTCTTCTTTACCCTTTTCTTCCACTACGGAGGTAACAAAAAATGGAGGAGTGTCTTCCCAATCTTCTAACATTGCTTTTCTAAATGCTTCGATGTTATTGTTGAGTTGCTCCTTGCTAATTTTATCGGCTTTGGTGAATGCAATGGCGATGGCTAAACCATGCTCACCAATGGTTTTTAAAAAGGCCAAGTCTTTTTTTTGTGGTTCGATACGCACATCTACCAACACAAAAACGGTCAATAAATTTTCGCGCTTGCCTAAGTATTTGTACAAAGTTTTTTCCCATTCGGAACGCATCGATTGCGCCACTTTCGCATAGCCATATCCTGGTAAATCGACCAAGTACCATGTTTTGTTGATGAGAAAATGATTGATGGTTTGCGTTTTTCCTGGACTCCCAGAAGTATGCGCCAACTCTTTTTTATTCACTAAAAAATTAATGAGCGACGATTTCCCCACATTGGATCGACCAATGAAAGCAAATTCGGGCAAATCGGCTTCGGGAAGCTGTTCCACCGAACCTGAACTTTTTACAAATGTTGCCGTTTTTACTTTCACGATTTTTCTCCTTTTTGAATGATTATTTTTTTATCGTTACACCCCTCTATCGAAAGGAAACAACAACAAACGAAAATTATTTAATTACTTTTTTCTCTTTTCCGAAGCGATGAGCAAAGGCTTTGATCTCTTTCGCCATCTCACTGTCGCTGGTGGAACGCTCGTAGGTATCGGCCATACTTGCCAAAGTCTCATACATGAAAAACTCCATTTCCTCCACCGACATCTCATGGGTCCACAAATCAATTCGCATCGTACTTTTTTCTGCTTTGTCCCAAATAGCTAAAAGCATGGCACTTGCCGGCTTTTGAGCATCGAGGCCAGCATCTTGGGCAAGCCATTGAAGTCCAACAGGCTGCTTTTCTTCATTCAGCTCCACCATCACTTTAATTTCTGATCGGCGGGCAACTTTGGTGTTAATAGACATATTTCTTTAGTCAGCGAGGTGTCAAAAGTACGCAATACAAGGCTTATCCACACGTTTCCATATAAATTCTTAAAATTTAGTGCTGAAATTCCCTAATTTAGCCCTTAGAATCTATGGCTAAAACGATTTTACGAAAACTTACTTATCTGCTCATCTTTATGCTCTTGGCTCCCTCAGCCAAAGCTCAGTTTACTAGAGGCGTGCAGATGAATTTTGGGAAGAACAGAGTTCAATATAATGATTTTTTATGGACTTTCTATCGCTTTAAAAATTTCGATACTTATTTCTACCTAGGCGGGCAAGAACTTGCCGTTTACACCGGAAGAACGGCAGATGCTGACATTGCAGAAATTGAAAAACTTTTTGATTATCGAATTAATGGTCGATTTCAGTTTATTATTTATAACCGATTGACGGATCTGAAGCAAACGAATATTGGGTTAGAGGGTGAAGAACAAAATACAAATACAGGTGGATTAACACGCATTGTTGGAAATAAAATTCTGATTTATTTTGATGGTGATTATCGCCATTTCCGTGAACAAATTCGTGCTGGTGTAGCACAGGTGATGATAAATCAACTGATGTATGGAGGTAGTATTAAAGATCGTTTGCAAGCATCGGTATTGTTGAATTTACCGGAGTGGTATGTGAATGGATTAATTGCTTATGTTTCGAAAGGATGGGCGCCTGAAGAAGATAGCAAAATGCGTGATGCAATTTTAGGAAAGCATTATCGAAATTTTGATAACCTTACCGGACAAGATGCTGAGTTTGCAGGGATGTCGTTGTGGAATTATATTGTGGAGACGTATGGCAAAACATCAGTTTCGAATTTGTTGTACATGACACGCATCAACCGAAATATAGAAAACGGTTTTATTTATGTGTTAGGTGTGCCGATGAAAGAAGTTCGGAAAAATTGGATTCAGTATTATCAAAATCTTTATGTGGAAGATGATAAAAACAGAAAATTACCCGTTGGTGATCCTGTTTATGTTTTGAAAAAAAAAAATCGTTATTTCAGTCAGGTAAGAGTGAGTCCGGATGGAAATCAAATTGCCTATGTGACCAACGATTTAGGAAAGTATAAGGTTTGGTTGTATGATGTGCGTACTAAGAAAAGAAAAAAAATTGCCAAGGGTGGATATAAGTCGGTGAACCAAGCGATGGATTTAAGTTATCCCACTTTAGCATGGCATCCTTCAGGAAGATATTTGAGTGCAATCAAGGAAAAGAAAGGAAAGCTCTGGTTAGATTATTATACATTCGGCAAGAAAACAAAACGCGAATCGAATAAATTTTTCTATTTCGAAAAAGTACTCGACTTCAGTTATAATTCTTCTGGTTCAGAAATCGTATTATCAGCAGTGCAAAAAGGTCAATCCGATCTTTATAGTTTTATTCCGCGCACTAAAACTTATACTCAACTCACGAAAGACCGTTGGGACGATCTTTCTCCAAAATTTGTGATGGACGATCGTTACATTATCTTCAGCTCTACACGCACCGAAGATACTTTGCGACCGACTCCTATTCGCCAAGCGGATGAGTTAGAAGTACCTCTTGCGAGCGATGTTTTCCTGTATGATTTCATGAACAAGTCAGCTCAACTTTTACAACTCACCAATACTTATGGCATCAACGAAACGGAGCCGATTCAATTAGATTCGTCCCATTTCTCGTACCTCAGCGATGAGAACGGAATTAAAAACCGATATACCGCTACGCTCGATAGTGCCATTGCCTATATTGATACGGTAATCCACTACCGCTATATTGTAAAATCGGAACCACAAAGTGATTACAAAAGGAATGTATTGCAACACGATTTGAGCAGCAAAGGAACCAAGTATGCTGAGTTGATGCATTTGAATTCACGCTATCAAATCTTTTTGAATCCGGCTCCATCCTCTTCTTCGGTACTTACGGAACCACTAAAAAATACAAGCTTACGTATTAAGAATTTTAGAGCTGCTGCTCCTAAAAAAGAAAAATCGCAGAGCGGAACCGCCGTAAAAGTAGTTACACAAGAAAACTTCTCCACTTCTACCAATACGGAAAAAGTAGCCGACAGCACTTCCATCGATATTAATAATTATGTTTTCCAGTCGGATTTTCCACGCAAGAAAAATAAAAAGGAAAAAGAAAAACCAGTTGTAGAAAAACCAGCCGTTGATTCAATAAATTTAGTTGATCCATTTGCACCAAATACAAGTGAAACACTTGCAGGAATTATTGCACAAGGTCCTGTGGAAGATTCTGCTTCTTATTTGTTACCCAAGCAACGCAACTACGAATTATCGTTTATGCCAAGTTATGTATTAACACAACTCGACAATAATTTATTGAATGAAACTTATCAAGCCTACACAGGTGGAGCGGTTTATTTTTATCCAGGATTAAACGCACTATTTAAAATTGGATTGAATGATCTCTTTGATGATTATCGTATTGTGGGCGGATTTCGACTCAGTGGAAATTTAAATTCAAATGAGTATTATGTACGTTATGAAAATTTAAAACATCGACTCGATAAATCCATTTCATTTTACCGCCAAGGGCGCGAGGAAGCAACCAATTTTTCGCTTTATAAAGTGCATACGCACGAAGTGAAATACAATGTGCGCTGGCCGTTCAACGATTTAGCAAGCGTGCGTGGAATGGTGGCTTATCGTAATGACCGATTAGCTATTTTGAGTACCGATTTAGTCAATCTCACTATACCTAATCAATTCCAACATTGGGGATCAGCGCGGGCTGAATTTGTTTATGATAACTCTATTAACACTGGCTTGAATCTTTACAACGGGATCCGTTACAAAGTTTTTGCAGAGCTCTATCAACAACTCGATCAAAAGAATGCCGTATTAGGTGTATTCGGTGCCGACTTCCGTCACTATCTCAAGATCCATCGTCAACTCATCTGGGCGAATCGTTTTGCAGCAAGTACATCTATTGGTACGCGTAAATTGATTTACTATTTAGGTTCTACGGACAATGCATTTACCCCGACCGATAATTTCAATTACGATATTCAGATTGATCAAACACAGCAATATGCTTTTCAAGCCTTAGCAACCAACATGCGTGGATTTATTCAAAACATCAGAAACGGAAATAGTTTCGCGCTCATCAACAGTGAAATTCGTCTTCCTATATTTCAATACTTAGTCAACAAACCGATACGTTCCGATTTCATTCGCAACTTCCAAATCGTTGGATTCGGTGATATCGGTACTGCTTGGACAGGTCCAAATCCTTATGACAAATCGAACTCTTTATTTAGAAAAGATTATAATGGAAATCCAATCAGCATCTCTGTTACGAAAACGGTAGAACCTATTGTTGGCGGATATGGATTTGGATTGCGGAGCAGAGTGCTTGGCTACTTCCTACGTGCCGACTGGGCTTGGGGTGTGGATGATGGTGTGGTGCAGGAAAGAATATTTTATTTCTCGCTCGGACTTGATTTCTAAAACCAACACATCCATCTAAAATAAACAAATTCACTTTTCAAATTAAATATAATAAGCTCCTAAAAAATGATCTCAGCAAAAAAAGTGCAAGAGTTAGCCATACAACAACAAGAAGAAATTGTGGCCATTCGTCGGCATTTGCATAGTCACCCGGAATTATCTTTTATGGAGTTTAACACTTCTAAATTTGTTGCAGAGAAATTAACAGCATTCGGAATTCCGTTCAAAGATAAAGTGGCGGGTACTGGATTGGTAGGACTCGTCGAAGGAAAAAATCCATCTTCAAAAATCATTGCGCTCCGCGCCGATATGGATGCATTGCCCATCACCGAAACTAACGATGTGCCTTACCGAAGTCAGAACGAAGGCGTCATGCACGCTTGCGGTCACGACGCACATACATCATCTCTTTTAGGTGCTGCCTCCATCTTGAATCAATTAAAAGGCGAATTTGAAGGCACTATCAAACTCATTTTTCAACCTGGCGAAGAGAAACTTCCTGGTGGTGCTTCCATGATGATTAAAGAGGGCGTGTTGGAAAATCCAAAACCTTCCAGTGTTTTTGGACAACATGTGATGCCTTTTATTCCAGCAGGAAAAGTAGGATTCAGAAGTGGAATATACATGGCGAGTACTGATGAACTTTATTTGAAAGTAAAAGGAAAAGGTGGACATGGAGCCATGCCGCATTTAAATATTGATCCTGTGCTAATCACTTCTCATTTAATTGTTGCCATGCAACAGATTGTTAGTCGTGTAGCCAATCCAATTTTACCGAGTGTACTCTCCTTCGGAAAAGTAATTGCGAATGGAGCAACGAATGTTATTCCAGATGAAGTTTATATTGAAGGCACTTTCCGCACATTGGATGAAAAGTGGAGAGAGGAAGCCCATCAACGTATGCTCGATCTTGCTCATCAATTAGTAGAATCGATGGGAGGAAAATTAGAATTCGAAATTAGAAAAGGATATCCTACTTTATACAACGACGAAGCGTTAACTGCGCGCGCAAAACAAAATGCAATCGACTATTTAGGAGAAGAAAACGTGGTTGATTTAAGCATTTGGATGGCAGCAGAAGACTTTGCTTTCTTCTCCCAAACGGCACCGTCCTGCTTCTATCGCTTAGGAACTCGTAATGAAGCGCGTGGCATTATTTCATCTGTGCATACTCCAACTTTCGACATCGAAGAAAATGCTTTGCAAATTGGAACAGGCCTCATGGCTTGGTTAGCCATTTGTGAATTACAATCAGCTTAAAAGAATAGACCTTGATTCAATAGAGAAAATAATTACAATCTGTTCTTCAGAAATTCCTCTGCCTTAGCCACCATATTTGCCGATCCAATAAAAAGTGGCACTCGTTGATGTAAAGATTCAGGTTGTATCTCTACAATTCGATTGAACCCATCAGAAGCTTTACCCCCAGCCTGTTCAATTATGAATGCCAAAGGATTGCACTCATAAAGGAGTCTTAACTTGCCATTTTTAGCTTTTCCAGTGGAAGGATAAATATAGATTCCGCCCTTTATCATATTTCTATGAAAATCAGCTACCAAAGAGCCAATGTAACGAGTAGAATAAGGGCGATTTGTATCCTTATCTTCTACTTGACAATATTTTACATAGTCTTTTACGCCTTCCGGAAAATGGCGATAATTTCCTTCATTAATACTGTAAATAGCACCATCTTCGGGAATTTTCATATCCGGATGTGATAGGCAAAACTCTCCTATAGATGGGTCCAAGGTAAATCCATTAACACCATTGCCAGTCGTATAAACTAACATGGTACTTGATCCATAAATCACATATCCAGCAGCAATCTGTTCTGTTCCTTTCTGCATAAAATCAGAAACATCAGTAGGACCATGTCTATCATCAGATCGACGATAAATAGAAAAAATAGTTCCGATACTAACATTCACATCAATATTTGAGGATCCATCCAACGGATCAATACACACTACATATCGTGCATCTTTAGAAACCTTGCTATCAATTTCTATGAGGTCTTCGTTTTCTTCAGATGCAATTGCGATGCACTCTCCTCCTGCACCAAGGGCTAAAATGAATTGCTCATTGGCATATACATCCAATTTTTTTTGATCTTCACCTTGAACATTTGTTTCACCGTGATCTCCTAGTATATCTGCTAATCCCGCTTTGTTCACTTCACGGTTCACCACTTTTGCAGCTATGCCAATGTCTCTTAACAGCCTACTCAACTCACCTTTTGCAAATGGAAAATCAATTTGTCTTTCGATAATAAATTGGCCAAGAGTAATAAATCTTTTACCAGGAGTTAACGTTTGAGTCATGAGGCTATATAAGGATTGAGTGTAACAAATATACAGAATGTAGATTGGTATTGTTTCAATAAAATTGGCATTTCACTAACTTATAAATGTTTAAAATTTATTGTCCTTTCCTCTCCATGTTTTGGGTAGATGTACTAACCTTGTAATATGCAAACTTCCTATCCGAAAGAAAAATTAAAGATTCTACTCTTAGAAAACATTCACCCTTCGGCCATCGCCCTTTTAAATAAAGCAGGATACACTGATATTGAGTCGATCAAAGGTTCCATCTCTGAAAAAGAACTTTTAGAAAAAATTGGAAAAGTGCATATTCTGGGAATCCGTTCAAAGACGCAAATCACAGAAGCTATTTTAAGAAAAGCAGAAAAATTGATTGCTATTGGCGCCTTTTGTATTGGCACCAATCAAATAAAAATGGACATCGCCCGAAAACAAGGAATTGCTGTTTTTAATTCACCGTTTTCGAATACAAGGTCGGTTGCTGAACTCGTATTAGGTTTAAGTATTATGTTGATGCGACGCGTTTTTGAAAAGAGTGA
>CAIXTT010000189.1 GCA_903922455.1 uncultured Bacteroidota bacterium
AAATTCTTCATTGTTTCTACCTGAACGCAACTGCTTAAAAAATACAGGACCTTTCGAACTTAATTTAATGAGCGGTGTGAAAATCAGAAATGCAATGGGTGAAATTAAAATTAAAACAATGGCCGAAAAAACAATATCGAAGGCGCGTTTAATAATTCGGTTGAAAGTATTTTGCAAAGGTTCATTACGCATACTTAATACAGGCACCAAATCGTAGAAATCAATTTTAATGCGTCGATTTAAGAATCCCCGGAAATCGGGAATAACCTTAAAACGAATCATATTATTATCAGCGAAATTCATGAGGTCGGTCACTTGATCAACTTTCAATCCGGAAAGCGAACAATAAATTTCATCAATTCTATTTTCTAAGGAATACTCTTTTGCATCTTGAATTCCTCCCGTAATTTGATCGGGCTCCAGTAGAACAGTCGGGTCGCAAAAAACACCTTTTAGCTGGTAACCAACCTCAGGGTGATTCTCAAAAAATTTCATCATCTCCTTTGCAGGATGTCCATTACCCACAATAATTACTTTGCGGAAATTCATACCGCGTCTTCGCAAGAAATTAATGAAGAAGCCCATCAGTGTTCTCCACAGAAGAAAGACAACACCCCAGGCAACTATTTTCAGTTCGACATGAAATACAGGAATAAAAAACGCATCCAGAAAATAAAGAAATACAACAAGCAAAATACTAAACAATCCATATGCTCGTAGGTGTTGAGTGAACAATTGTTCAAATCGTAATCCGCGATCAATTTCATGCACACGAATAAATGCGATGGTGATAGACCAAAACAAATTGATGTATAAAAATTGTGCTAAGAAATTAGGATCCGCATGGAGGTTTGGCCACTTGTAATAGAAGCTGATTCCACAGAAAACTAAGTTCAGCAGAATAAAATCTATAAGCAAATAGATCGCTTTTAAGTATCGCGAGTAGCCGATGGCCATTTAAAAGAATATTATTGTTTTGTAGGTAATTGTAATTGTGTAGGCAAATCTACGTACTATACAGAGGAAAAGGATCAAACCTTATTCAAATCAAGTAGATTTCTTGGTAAATACTCGATTATAGGGGACAAGTGGCGGAAATAAAGGGCAAATGTATCTTCCTAAACCGTCAAAAATCGACCAATAAATTGCATCCACGAGCCTCGGAAGCATCGAATCGCCCTAAAATTTCGAAGCTTTCGTTGGAATTTAATCGGCCTAAGTCCTGCGAAGCGATGAAAGCGCATGAGTTGGTATTGGCTAAATCAGTGATGCAAACGCCGCCTGTTTTTCCAGGATCAACAAAATGGAAGGGGTCGTTCATTTCACGAATGCGCACTTTCATCCAAGGCGGACAATGATAAATTCCTTCTCCGGAGGAGTAGGCTTGCGACAATAATTCAGTCATACCGTATTCTGAATGAATATGATCTACACCAAATCCAGTTTTCAAAATGGCGTGAAGTTCTTCTTTCACTAACTCCTTCCTCCTCCCCTTCATGCCGCCTGTTTCCATGATGATGAGTTCGGGGAATTGCATGGGAAACTGTTCTGCTAAATCGAGTAAGGCATAGCTCACGCCTAATAAAATCGTTTTGTGCCGATGGTCTTTTAGTGTGTTTAATGCTTTCGATAAAGAAATATAATCGTCGAGGTAAAATCCACTGAAGGAATTTTTACTTGCTTTGATGAGATGGTCGGTCATGTAGACTAATGACGAATCTCCTTTTTGCAAATAGGAAGGCAACAAAGCGAGCAAAGCATATTCAGCGATGTTTCCATAGCGCATTTCAAATCCACGCTTAAAACTCTCCACGTAAATTTGTGTGTCGGCAACAAAATGGGTGGAGGATTGAGCCGATGTGCTTCCACTGCTCTGAAAAATTACTTGCGCGTTAAGTCCATCCTTGATGACTTCTCGAGTTCTAAAAAAATCGATAGGTAAATACGGAATATCTTCCCATCTGCTTACCGTTAGTGGATTTACTTTTATTGCATCTAAGTACTCGCGATATACTTGAACATGTTGCGATTGCTCTCTAAAAACTTGCAAGGCTAGCTCTTGAAAAGAAGCTTCATCAGTCATGGAAAAACATGGGTACACGCTCATCGATTTTATTTCTTCGGATTCGAATCTACCAAATCCGAATTGTAATGAAGACCTCTATTTTCGTTACGCGCCATCGCCGCTTTAACAACAAGGTACGATAAATTTATCATGTTGCGCAGTTCGCAAAGTGCAGGCGATACAATGGTGCGCTCATACAATGCTTCGGTTTCTCCATAGATGATACGAAGTCGGTCGAGCGCGCGCTTGAGTCGTGTATTATTTCGTACAATTCCCACATAATTGGTCATGAGTGATTGCAGTTCTCTTCTATTCTCTGTAATTAGAATCATTTCCTTTGGTGCTGAAGTTCCCTCTGTATTCCATTCTGGAATATTTTCTTTGAAATCAATTCCAGTGATAGCACTAACGCCATGCCTATACGCACGATGCGAAAAAACCAGGGCTTCCAACAATGAATTTGAAGCCAATCGATTTCCACCATGTAATCCGGTTCGAGCACATTCACCAGCTGCATATAAATTTTTAATATCACTGCAGGCATGCTCATCTACATTAATTCCGCCACATAAATAATGTGCAGCAGGAGCTACGGGAATAAAATCTTTGGCGGGATCAATTCCCATACTTAAACACTTTTTAAGGATAGTCGGAAAATGCGTTTCAAAATGTGATTTGTCGATCATGGTGCAGTCGAGGTAAACATGTTCAGCACCACTCTTTTTTATTTCATTGTCAATGGCGCGCGCTACAATATCACGAGGAGCTAAGGATGCGCGCTCGTCATAATGTTGCATAAATTCATCTCCATCTTTCGTGCGAAGAATGGCTCCTGCTCCTCTCACTGCTTCTGAAATTAAGAAGCATGGACTTTCCGTAGGATGATACAACCCTGTTGGATGAAACTGAATAAATTCCATGTCGCGCACTGTGCCTTTTGCTCGGTACACCATGGCAACTCCATCGCCCGTTGCAATTTTTGGATTCGTTGTAGTATGATACAATTGTCCAGCACCGCCTGTGGCTACCAAGGTAATTTTCGATTGAATCGTTTCAACTTTACTCGTCTTCAAATTCAGTACATACACACCATAACATTGGATACCGCCAGTACTGCGCGTTACTTCTTGTCCTAAATGATGTTGTGTAATGAGATCCAACGCGAAAAGATGCGTATGCAATTGGATGTTTGGATGTGCAATGATTTGCTCGAGCAAGGTACGTTCTATCTCCGCTCCGGTGCGATCTTTATGATGCAAGATGCGGTGTTCGCTATGTCCTCCTTCGCGTGCTAGATCAAAAGCACCTTCTGCATTTTTATCGAAATCGGTTCCCCAGTGGATAAGTTCTTCAATACGTTCAACCCCTTCTGTAATGACCATGCGCACGATCTTCTCATCACAAATTCCATCGCCTGCATCGAGGGTATCGGCAATATGCTTTTCGATGGAATCGGGTGCATAGGTAACCGCGGCAATTCCACCTTGCGCATACTTGGTATTGGTTTCGTCGCGGTTCGCCTTGGTGATTACCAAGACCTTACCATGATTCGCCACTTTAAGCGCATAGCTAAGTCCCGCTATTCCTGAACCAATTATAAGGAAATCTATTTTTTGCTGCATCGTATTCAGCTACCATTAGAATCGTAAGCTGGAGGCAAAAATACAATATACAACCTTAAAATTGAATCTGATTCTAACCTTGATCCCGTATCTTTGCACTAAATGAATACTACACGACCCATCAACGTATATGCGGAGTTGACGCCCAATCCCAACAGCTTAAAATTTGTAGCGGATGTGATGTTATTAGAAGGCGGAAGCGTTGAATACAACCATATAGACGAAACCACCAATTGTCCGCTCGCAAAACAACTGTTTGCATTTAGTGGTGTGAATAAAGTTTTTATAAATACCAATTTTGTGACCATCAACAAAGACAGTGAAGTTGATTGGTTCGACATCAGCAATATTCTTCGCGAGTTTATTCGTGGATTTTTGATGTCGGATGAAAAATTATTTTTGAATTCACCTTTTGATGAAAATCATATCCCTAACAAAAAACCAAAAGTTGTAACGCCTGAAGTGAAAGCAGAAGAAAAACCTGCGCGAACACAAATCGACTCTGAACCTGATCCTGAAGCGGAAAAGAAAATTATGGAGTTGTTGGATGAATATATTCGTCCGGCTGTTGAAGGTGATGGTGGAGCGATTCATTTCCGTTCGTTCAAAAATGGCGTGGTGAGTGTGGTGTTGAAAGGTGCGTGCAGTGGATGTCCTTCTTCGACGATTACATTAAAATCAGGAATAGAAAATTTGCTAAAGCAGATGGTTCCTGGGGTGGAAGAAGTGGTGGCGGTTTCGGAGTAGATTTTAAACGCGGCGTTAGCTGCGTTTAGCAACGGTCGCTGCGAAAAATTTGCCTCCCGATAGCTATCCATAGGCCGCCAAAGGCTTGCCGACGGCGCTGCGGGATTGCCAATTCCTATAGCTGGAGTAAAATTTTCATCGGATCTTTTCCGGATGTCAAGAGTTTGATGGGTTCTTCGAGCAGTTGCTTTACGCGCACTAAAAATCCTACAGAATCTTTACCATCGATGATACGATGATCGTATGAAAGTGCAACATACATCATCGGACGAATTTCTACTTTACCTTGTATTGCCATAGGACGTTCGATAATATTATGCATTCCTAAAATGGCGCTTTGTGGTGGATTAATGATGGGTGTCGACATCATCGAACCAAACACGCCGCCGTTGGTAATGGTAAATGTTCCGCCCGTCATTTCTTCAATGGATAATTTTCCATCGCGTGCTTTGGTAGCTAATTCAATAATGGTCGATTCAATTTTTGCTAAGCTCAAACTTTCAGCGTTGCGAATAACGGGAACCATTAATCCTTTGGGCGCACTCACTGCAATACCGATATCACAATACTCGTGTAAAATCATTTCATCGCCATCGATATGTGCATTCACATTAGGAAATTCTTTTAACGCTTCACAAACGGCTTTCGTGAAAAAACTCATAAAGCCCAATCCTACTCCATGCTTTTCTTTAAATTTATCTTTATACAACTTGCGCACATCCATAATGGCGCTCATGTCGACTTCGTTAAAAGTAGTGAGCATAGCAGTCTCCTGCTTCACGGCTACTAAACGCTGCGCTACTTTTTTGCGCAACATACTCATCTTCTCTATGCGTACTTCACGACTCACTTCGCCGTTATTCATTTGTAATGGTTGTGCCGATGGGCTTGCCGTATTTACAGGACCTTTTGCTATGGTTTCTAATACATCACCTTTTGTAATACGTCCATCTTTTCCTGTTGCAGAAACTTCCTTTGCAGCGATGGCATTTTCATCCATTAATTTTTTAGCAGCAACGCTTGGACGTCCGGCAGCGTAACTTTCGTGCTCGGAATTTTTTGCTACGAGTTCTGTAGGTGCTTTTTCGGGAGCAACTTTTTCTGCAACTACTTTTTCAGAAGCGACTTTCTCCTCCACTACTTTCTTCTCGGGTGCAGCAGCGTTTGTATCGATGCTTGCTACAACAGAACCCACAGCGACCATCTCACCTTCCTTCACTAATATTTTCAACATACCACTTGCTTCTGCGACTAAGCTCAATGTTGCTTTATCGGAATCTATTTCTGCTACTTCTTCATCGCGCTCCACATAATCACCATCGGCTTTCAACCATTTAGCAATTTGCACTTCTGTAATGGATTCTCCGGGAGAGGGCACTTTTAATTCAACGGCCATAATATTTCAAATTGAGAATAAATAATAGTATTAATTAGTAGGAACAAATTGTGAAGAAAATACTTCGTCCAGAATTGCTTTTTGTTCTTTATCGTGTTGTTTATGCGAACCTGTTGCAGGACTTGCGCTTTCTTCTCGTCCTATATAACGCAAATTATGTTGACGCATTACTCGTAAAATATACGACCAAGCTCCACTATTTTCTGGTTCTTCTTGCACCCATAAATACGAATTGGCTTTTGCATACTTCTTTAAGATAGCCTCCACTTGTTTTTTCGGGAAAGGATATAATTGTTCTAGACGAATGATAGCAAGATCGGTGTTGTTATCTTTTTCTTTACGATCCAGTAAATCATAATAAACTTTTCCAGTACAAAATGCAATGCGATTTACTTTCTTCGGATCAGCGGTAACATCATCTATCACTTCTGCAAATCCATTTTTGGTGAAATCATCAATAGAAGAAACGCAACGAGGGTGACGCAACAAACTTTTCGGGGTGAACACAATCAACGGTTTTCTAAATTCACGTTTTAATTGTCGACGCAACGCATGAAAGAAATTTGCAGGTGTTGTGCAATTCGTTACTTGCATATTATACTCACCACATAAGCTTAAGAAACGTTCCATTCGAGCACTACTATGCTCTGCTCCTTGGCCTTCGTAACCATGAGGTAATAACATCACAATACCATTCATGCGCTTCCATTTATCTTCGGCGCTACTGAGGTATTGATCGATAATAATTTGAGCTCCGTTTCCAAAATCGCCGAACTGTGCTTCCCAAACTACGAGCGAATTCGGAGCGGTGAAGCTGTATCCGTAATCGAATCCCAACACACCATATTCACTCAACAATGAATTATAAATTGTAAACTTCGCTTGCTGCTCGCTCAAATTGCTCAGCGGCACGTACACCTCTTCCTTATCTTCCAAACGTATAACGGCATGCCTATGCGAAAATGTTCCACGCTCTACATCTTGTCCACTGATACGGACGGGGTGCCCTTCTTCCAACAATGTGGCATAGGCCATAAGTTCACCCATGGCCCAATCTAAACGACCGCCTTCTTCCAACATTTTCTTTCGATCGTCGAAGAGTCGAACAATTTTATTGAAGAATACTTTTTCGTTTGGTAATGTAGAAATTTGTTGAGCGAGTGCGACAAAATTTTTCTTGTTGATGGAAGTATTAGGTGAAGAATCAAAATCTTTAGGAGTAGAAAATCGAAGACCTTTCCAATTTCCTTCCTTGAAATCATCCAACTTAGTTTTCTTTTGAAGCTTTGATAAATCCAAACTTCGTTGCAACAATTCCTTAAACTGCTTCTCCATCGACTTTGCCAAATTCACTTCTACGATACCTTGCGAAAGTAATTTCTGGTTATACACTTCGCGTGGATTCGGATGGTTGGCAATTGCTTTATACAATAGCGGCTGAGTGAAGCGAGGTTCATCGCCTTCATTATGTCCGTACTTGCGATAACACAACATATCAATAAACACATCGCGATGAAAACGCTGACGATACTCCATGGCCAAGCGAATGGTATACACCAAGGCTTCCACATCATCCCCATTCACATGAAATACGGGTGACAAGGTTACTTTACCAACATCGGTACAATAGGTGGATGAACGTGCATCCATATAATTCGTAGTAAATCCAACTTGATTATTAATCACTAAGTGAATGGTTCCACCTGTGGCGTATCCTTTCAACAACGACATTTGAATCACTTCGTAAACGATTCCCTGTGCTGCAATGGCGGCATCACCATGAATGAGGATGGGTGCAATCTGATCGAAGTTTCCACCGGGAGTATTTTCAATTTTCGCTCTAACGATTCCTTGAACGATGGGATCTACGGCTTCAAGGTGAGATGGATTGGGCGTTAAACCAAGATGTACTTTTTTATTATTAGATGTAATCACATCACTGGAAAAACCAAGATGATACTTAACATCACCATCAAAAGCATTTTCATCAAACTCTTTTCCTTCAAACTCTGAAAAAATATCTTCGTAACTCTTTCCTAAAATATTCGCAAGAACATTGAGTCGACCACGATGAGCCATACCAATTACAAACTCTTTGATTCCAAGTTCAGCACCAGAATCAATAACGGCATCTAAGGCGGGAATTAACGTTTCGGCACCTTCCAGCGAAAATCTTTTTTGACCCGTGAACTTCGTGTGAATGAAATTCTCAAATGCTACGGCTTCATTCAACTTCTCGAGCATTCTTTTTTTCTCGCGGATACTAAACGGATAACTATTCTTTGAGCTTTCCATTTTTTGCTCTATCCATTTCTTTACTTCCTCATTGCGGATGTACTTGTATTCGGCACCAACACTTTGGCAATAGGTTTCGTCTAAGTGATGAATGATGGCTTTCAATTTTGCAGGACCCATTCCGATAAGTTGACCCGCTTGAAAAACGGTTTCCAAATCAGAAGTATTCAATCCAAAATTTTCGATGGATAAATCGGGAGTATATTTTCGTCTTTCACGAACAGGATTCGTCTTTGTAAAAAGATGCCCTTGAGCGCGATATCCGTTATTAATGAGGTTGATGACTTTAAATTCCTTATCGACCTGCTCCGGGATAGCGCCACTAGCACCTCCATTCTCTCCATATTGCAACCTTGCGAACTCAAATCCGGAAAAAAACTGTTGCCAACTTGCATCCAGACTCGATGGATTATCAAGGAATTGCCTATACAGGCCTTCCATTGCCGCCGGACTCATATTACCAATATAACTATGCTGATCCATTTATTATTTGCCTTAAAACAGGCGCTTATTTACCAAGAACAAAGATACCATTTTCGAATGCCTTGATGGGAAAAACTATTCAAATAATTTCCCATTTTTGTACAACAAATTAGAGTGAAAATTGTTTTCAGCTACAAAAAAGACATCCTCTAAATAATACACCATACTAAGTGTTCTTCTAACTTGTTTTAAGTTTACAATGAGACCCTCAGCCTGCAACTATTTAAAACGACATTTCACAAGAAAAGTCTCTTAAAAAATGTTAAGGATTCAACACACCTGTTGATGCATTCACATCCACAGGTGGCAAATTACTTCCATACTTGGCGTTGATGGAACGAATAAATTCATTTGCAATTATCGCATAGCCGCGACCGTTAGGATGTACTCCATCTAAAGAAAACACGCTACTTTTCAAATAGGTTGATGAGTAATGAGCTCCATTAAAAACATAACCTTTCGCTAATGATTTAAAAAATGCATTCATGTCGGCATACGCCAACCCTTTAGCAATAGCTACAGAACGCAACTTTGCATTATAAGATTGAATTGCATTTCTGATATTTAACACTTCAGCACTATCCAGTACTTTAAAAGACTCAATAGGACGCTGTGGTGTTCCTTTTCCAAAACACAAAAGCGAATCGCGTTTTATTGATAATAATAACAATTCACCTTTTTTTAGTTGACGAATGGTTCCTCCGCCTTGATTACTGACAACATAAGGATTGGCTCCTGCTTGAAATGAAATTCCAGGAGGAGAAAGTAAGTTTAGAGAGTCGGCTTGGGACTGCGTTAAAATTAATCCGTTGTAAGGTATTGTACTAAAAAACGGAAAATCTTCAATATCAGGAATATTAGCAACCAACCCTTCAGTATCATTGGAAGTAAGCTCAGAAATGATAGTGTCAATAGCTGCATCAAATTGTGATACGGGAGTAATGGTATTAAATTGATTTCCGTTAGGCTCACCACCTGCAAGAGCATACCAAAGCACATCCGATCCACCAATCCATAGTGTAAAAAAAGTAGGATCTAACAAGGCTGCATCTCCTAGTACAGTAGAACTCAACCCAGAACTTGCTCCAGTATCAGAGGCTACTCGGTAGAAAAAAGGATTTCCTGTTGTTCCTCCATTTCCCAAAAGCTGGCTATACAAATTAAAACTCTTTGCTCCGGCAAATCCCATATTATTAAAAGGACCTTGATTCCCGATCCACTTTCTATCGTCATCATTTACCGACAATGATTTTAAATCAACATCATCTTGACCAGCACAATTAATTGCGTTTACCAACACTGTTTTTCCAGATGTTAATTGAGAGATGAAATCATAACCAAAACCATTTCCAGCATTCACTAAAGGTTGTTTGAATGGACCTCCATTCGCAAGTTTAAATTGATTTGCTAATAAATTAGGAAAAGATTGAAGTTGCCCTTCAAGAGTCAAAGCATTATCCATATAGCCAGCAGTAAAACCATTTCCAATTGCGAGATAGGATGTAAAATCCGCTTCACCCGAAGTGTATTTCGGCTGATCTAAATTAGGTTTACATCCTGCAAAAAAAATGCAGAGTGCAAGAAACATTCCGATGCCCCTTTTAAAATTGATATTGCACGCCAAGCCCCAACACATATATATATGATTTATAAGTTCCGTTAATATTCTCTTGCTTATTCCCTTCGTCTTTTCTTTCACGTAAATCTTCAAAAGCAAAAGATACTTCCAGCGCCCAACCTTTTTTTAATTTATAAGTACAACCCACACCTAAGACTACTTTATCTGCTTCTGGCATTTCTGGATTTACATATCCATCGGGAACAGGACTTTGATCGTACCCAATTCCACCTCGCAGTTGTATGCGTTCGGAATATTGATATTTTGCTCCTAATCGAATTGCAAAACTATTTTCAAGTTTTCGTGCTGAACTAGTGTTTAAATAGGGATACTCGGGGTAAGTAAAAACTAAAGAATCCATTACACTCCATCCCGTAAAATTAAAATCGATATTTGCAGTAAGCTTATCACTCAATACACGACCAACACCTAATGAAATAACGGATGGCAATGTGATCGAAGAATTATAATTTGCATTGTTTGGAAATGATCCATTCAATATAAGTGAAATGGGAATATTTGAAAACACAGCATCACCATTTTCAATATCTAATTTTACTTCCGATCGGTAAGAAACACCAATTGATGTTTTACCAAATCGACCAAAAACACCTGCATTAAATCCAAAACCATTTCCAGCTCCTTTGAGTTCAAGTTGCCCATCGGATCCATCTTGATTCAACTCATTCAATGCTCTTCGAAATTTTGTATTTCCAGTAACAATGACGGGACCTGCGCCAACTGAAAAACGTTCGTTCAATTTATAAGCAAGGGTAGGTTGAATAAACAAAGTAAATAATCGAGCTTCTTGAGTAACATATCTTCCGCTCCAATTGTCTTCCCATTTTGTTCCCAATCCAAAGGGTGTATTTACACTTAGGCCTAAAGTTAACTTACTATTTAAAATATAGTTGCCATAAAGATATATTGAAGAATTCAAATTTGATGCGTTCTGCTCACTACCTCCATAAGGACCTAAAAAAGCTGTTTTAGGCATTAATAGGCAAGCTCCAATATTAAAATAATTAGAATCGAGGGCGCTTAGTCCGGCCGGATTATAGAAAGCAACTGAAGCATCCATCGCTAATCCAGTAACAGCTCCCCCCATACTTAATCCTTTTTGACTTTGCGTATTTATCTGATAACCACCTGCTTTAAGAAGCAATGGAAATAGAATCATACAGCTAAACAACACTTTCTTCATACCATACAAATGTAAAGGAGCCATCAAATGCAGGTCAATAGCCACCAGTGATACTTATTAACAAAGTATTGCACGCTTTTGCCTGCTAATAAATTAATTAGAAATTAATTTAGGATACTAAAGATCTGATAAAATCTAACAACTTACACTAAGGAAACAAATAAATCTTGGAATTCCTTTACAATTTTATAGATGCTCTTTCAATTCGCTCATTAATTTCTCTAGTGGTGCTCATTCTGTCGCGATTCAAGCTTATAATTTTGAATTAAAAGAGAAGGAAAGAAGTACTTTTGCGGAATGGCACAAACACAATTTGACATCCTGATCATTGGAGGCGGAATAGTAGGATTATCGACTGCATATAAATTAAATCTTCATCACCCTCAATTAAAGATTTGTGTTTTAGAAAAAGAAGAAAAAGTTTCGATGCATCAAACGGGACGAAATTCAGGCGTTTTGCATAGTGGTATTTACTACAAACCTGGAAGTTATAAAGCCAAGAATTGTGTAGAAGGACGAAGAGAGATGGTTGCATTTGCAAAAGAGCATAAGATAGGACATGATATATGTGGAAAATTAATTGTAGCAACACATGAACGGGAGTTAGCACATCTCGAGAAAGTTTTCAATCACGGATTACAAAATGGTGTGGAAGATATTCGAATGGTAGATGCGGCTGTAATAAAAGAAATTGAACCTTTTTGTGTAGGCATTAAAGCGATCCATGTTGGATGTACTGGTATCATCGACTTTGTGGGTGTTTGTGAAGTATTAGAAAAAATTATTACCGAAAAATTTGCAGGAAGCGAAGTAAAACTTCAACACGAGGTGTTGGATTTCGAAAAATCGCAAGACTATACAACCGTTGTCACCAATAGAGGTAAAATCACAACAAAATATATTGTAAACTGTTCCGGATTACAAAGTGATCGCATTGCAAAAAAAGATTTAGTGGATCCCGATATGAAAATTGTAGGTTTTCGCGGGGATTATTACGAGCTAACACCAGCATCAACACATAAAGTAAAGCATTTAATATATCCTGTGCCGGATCCGCAATTTCCATTTTTAGGTGTTCATTTTACGCGCATGATTAATCATGCAACAGAGTGCGGACCCAATGCCGTGTTTGTATTCAAGAGAGAAGGGTATGGAAAAACCGATTTCAGCTTGAGAGATACTGCGGATGCTCTTACATACGGAGGTACTTGGAAATTATTTTTTAAGCATTGGCAATTTGGATTAGACGAATACCGCAGAGCATTCAGCAAAAGATTATTTCTTGAAAGATTACGCAGAATGATTCCGAGTTTAACGATGGAAGATATTGTTCCTGGGAGAGCTGGAGTGAGAGCAATGGCTTTAGATCGCGATGGAAATATGATTGACGATTTTAAAATTGTACACAGTCATAATTCATTGCATGTGCTGAATGCACCTTCACCCGCTGCAACAGCAGGATTAGCAATAGGAAAAGCGGTGAATGATATGGCGGAAAAGCATTTTAAATTGTAAGTCGACAAATTGGCAAATTGCTACGCCATTAAGTCTGTACGAAGTACTGTACTTCATGGGTAAATTGCTACGCCATTAAGTCTGTACGAAGTACTGTACTTCATTGGTAAATTTGCTACGCTCTGCTATTGAGAAGTGGAATACTTTAATTTTCATCCAGCATTAAATCACTTCATTTTATCACCAAAAACTTTTTTGAATTTGTCTAGTTTAGGTTTGATGACGAGTGAGCAGTACGGTTGATTACCATTTTCATTGAAATAATTTTGATGGTAATTTTCTGCGACATAAAAAGATTTTAGGGGAGAGATTTCGGTTACAACGGGTTGTGGAAATGCACCGCTTACATTCAACTTTTCTTTATAATCTTCAGCTAATTTTTTTTGATTGTCGTCCGTGTAGAAAATAACAGAACGATATTGCGTTCCTACATCTGCACCTTGACGATTTAACGTTGTTGGATCGTGCACTCCCCAAAACACTTCTAATAAATCGACAAAAGAAATTTTTGCTGGATCGTAAATCACTTTTATCACTTCGGCGTGTCCAGTAGCGCCCGAACAAACTTGATCATAAGTAGGATTTTCTCTTGCTCCACCAGAATAACCGCTCGCTACTTTTTCTACTCCCTCGAGTTGTTGAAATATGGCTTCCACGCACCAAAAACATCCCGCTCCAAAAATTGCTGTATCTAATTCTCCATTGGTATTGTTATCCATTGCTGTTTCCATAGTATTCATTTCGGAAGAAGTTGTATTTGATGATGCTTGAGGGTTTCCGCAAGAGATTAATAAAAAGCTTGAGAAGCTAAGAAATATCGATGCCATAGTTTTCATATTGATTTCGTTCACGAACCCTTTTAAGACGATCTATTCCATTTTCGTTTTTACAGCTTTTACTTTAGCCACAAATTCCTTCAAGTAATAAGGTTCGAAAACGGAAAGATTTTCAAAAGCTTGAAGTTCCCAAGCTTTCAATGCAGGGTATAACAACCCAAACGCTGAAAGGTTATAATCCGTATCCACTTTAACTAAACTTTGACTTTCATACACCTCAATGCATTTAAGAGCGGCATCTCCAAAAACATAATAATTAGCGTTTTGAAGCCCTAAGAAACTGGAAGAATGAAGAATTTCTGCGCGGATAGGTTCTACATATTGCATATCATGATTAATGGTAGCGCCGTACACTTCCATTCGTCGTGCATCGATTACGGGAACCAAGAAATATTTTTCCGGCAAGGTATCCTTATGCTGGTATGCATACTCGTAAGCCATAGCAAGAAGAGAATCAATAGCTATCAAGGGCTTATTTAATGAAAAGCAAATTCCTTTCGCCGTTGCTACTCCTATACGCAAACCCGTATAACTTCCAGGTCCTTTACTGATCACAATTGCATCCAGCTCCGATAAATCTTTTTTTGCTTCGTCCATCACCTGCTGTATATATACCGTCAACATGGAAGCATGTTCACGTTCCGTTGCATTATTACGGATACTAAGAACCTGTTGGCCCTCGACAAGTGCAACCGAACATGCGCCCGTAGCGGTTTCTAATAGAAGAAGGAGTGGATTCTCTTTCATACGATACGTCAAAGATAAACCTATATTAATTAATGTATAAACGCAAATTACTCCTAAAAATAAAGGTGTTAAGAAATAATCTTAACACCTTTTTTATTCAATGATAAAAGATTCTATTTTTTCTCGTCAGCAAACAATTTTTCTTTGTCGACTACATTCACAGCAACACCTTCCTTCAATGTTTTTGAAATAGCGATATAAGGTCCGCTCACCACCATTTCTCCGGCTTTTAAGCCTTCGGTGATTTGAATATACTGACTGTCTTGAATTCCAGTTTTTACAACACGCAACTTCACTTTTCCCGCTTCAATCACAAAAACCACCTCTTGTTCCTTCTTGTCCGATTCCTTTGTTTCAGTTTCCGTTTTAGATTCCGTTTCATTCTTTTCATCAGAAGAAATTTTTACAGCAGATTTCTTAGTGGTGTCGCGTGTTGTTACCGATTGAATAGGGACAGTGAGTACATTCGTAGTTCTTCTGGTTCGAATGTCTACTGTTGCAGACATTCCAGGGCGGAATGGGCTATAATTCGCTGCTTTTCCTTCTAACAAATCTTGATACGACTCACGTAAAATCCTAACCTTTACGGTATAACTAGTTACTTGATCGGTAGCATTGAGTCCGCTGAGATTCGAAGAATTGGCAACTTCAGTAACCACACCACTAAATATTTTTCCCAACCATGCATCCACTTCAACATCGGCGGTATCACCAACACTTACACGTACAATATCGGTCTCACTTACATCCACACTTACTTCCATTTCATTCAGATTTGCCAACCGCAAAATCTCAGTTCCCTCCATCATATTCGTTCCTACTACACGCTCGCCCTTCTCCTTACTTAACTTCGAAACTGTACCATCAACAGCCGCATAAATACTGGTACGATTTAAATTTTCTTTTGCTTCTTTCAAACTTGCTTGAGCGCTATTCACACCGAAACTTGCCGCCGAAACGCTTTGTCGAGCTGCTTCTACTTCTGCTTTTGACACTTCATACGACGACTTAATATTTTCAAATTCAGAAGGTGAAATAACTTTATCTTCAAACAACTTTTTATTTCGGTTATAACTCAATTCCACTTGTTCAAACTGAGCCAAGGCTTGAGTTAATCTTGATTTACTAGATAAAAAATTTGATTTCGATGTATTCACTGCTGCTTCAGAACGCTCACTACTTGAAACGTACAGATCAGGATTAATTCTACAAAGCAACGTTCCTTTCTTCACAACGTCTCCTTCGGCAACATACAATTCAGTTATCTCACCGCTCACATCAGCGCTAATTTTCAATTCCACTTCGGGTTGAATTTTTCCATTTGCAGAAACCGTTTCAATGATGTCGCGCGGTTGCACTTTTTCAGCGCTTACTTTGGTTGTATTACTATCTCCCAACCAACCGGCTTTCTTAGCCACTACTAAAACAAGAACAAGTGCAACTGCACCTATCCCAACCCAAAACCAAATCGAATATTTCTTTTTCATAACCATTAATCTTCAATATTTATATTAAAATGTAAGTGGATTACCTGCATAGAAATCCAACACCTTCAATCGGAAAATATAATCATACTTCGCTTGCAACAACTCCACTTTTGTACGTGTTAAATTATTATTTGCCGTTAGAAATTCAAGTGAATTAATTAATCCAGCATTAAATCTTTTCTCGGAATACTGATACGCTTCTTCAAACGCACTTAGACTTTTACTCGTAGCATCATAACGCTTTTTTGCGGCGATAGCATCTGAATGCGCTTGTTGAATACTTTGATAGACTTGGTTACGGGTTAGCTGTGCAGCATATCTTGAATTTTCCAAATTCAGTTTCGCACGCTTTACATTACTTTGAGAACTGAGACCATTAAAAATCGGAATTGACAAACTTAATCCAAAAGCTTTATTATAGTTTTCATCCAATTGATCTTTGTATGGATTGTCCTCTAAACGCGTAGTAAAATCTGGACTCAACACGGTATCGCCACCCGATGTAATACTTCCATTCGGTAAAAATCCATTAAACTCACCACCCGTAAATTTCTTCGAGCTTGATGAATAAAATGAACTTAACTGACCAAATGCAGTAAGTCGGGGATAAAAACTAGCTTTTGCAATGCTTACACCTTTCTCTGCACTTTGCACTCGAGTATCTGCTGCTTTAATTTCAGGAAGAGATTTTAATCCTAAATCATAAATTTGTGCGGGTTGTAAATCTGTGATGGAAGATGTAGGAATTTGCACTGCTGGATCTTCTACTTCAAAACCATCGGGCGTTGGCAATTGTAGTAATTGAGTTAACGTCAATTTCGCTGTCATCAATTGATTCTCTGCTGTAATTTTTGATAATTCTTCATTGGATAATTGCGAAGTTGCGTCCAATAAATTCCCACGTACCATCAAGCCACTTTCTACCATTCTATTTACACGATCGCGTTGTTGAGTAGCTTGTGCAACTCGTCCATCTGCAACATTCAGTTGCTCTTTAGCATAAAGCACTTGCAGATAACTTGTAATCACATTCAATGAAATATCATTTTTCACTTTTTGCAAATCCGATTTCCCTGCTAAGTAATTCAATTGACTTTGTTTGAGGGTATTCTGCAATGAAAAACCATTGAATAAAGTCATATTACTACTGAGGGACCAATTATCCGACTCTACTTGTTGAGTAGTAAACTGATTCGTAAAAGGGTCAATCGTTCTTCCGAAATTATAATTTCGACCTACCGAAGCATTCAAGTTCGGCAACAACGACATTTTATTTTGAAGCGTAATAATTTCATTCAGCTCCGAATTAATTTCATTTTGCTTCACCGTAATATTATTCTCGAGGGCATAATCTATACACTCTCGAAGTGTCCAGGTTTTTTGCCCATACACATCGACGTTAGAGAACACCATCATAAGTAGGACAAGGCAATAAGACAAGATTTTAATATTCTTCATCATAAGTAAAATTCAAGAGTTCCAAAAATAATAAAGGGAATGACATGAAGACAAAACTACCGATAAAGTGAGTAGAAAAAGGGACGAAACGTTATCTATTCCAATCTAAATGATTGATTAATTCATCACTTTCACCATAAAGACGAAATCTCTTACTTTTTTAACTTGTCCAGCGCGGTCGGAACCCATAGCGGATTTCTTTGTTGGGAGACTAATTTTCTCGTCGGAATGTTCCTTAATATCTTCTGAAATCCACTTTGATTTTACAGCAAAAGAAGCACCTTCTGCAGAAGAATTTCTACCAGAAACGATACCTATAAGATTTCCTTGCGCATCAAAGAGTGGACCACCGGAGTTACCTGGATTGAGTGGAATACTGATTTGATAAGCAGCGGTATCACCTTCATATCCAGTGTAGGAACTAACCGAACCTTCTCCAAACACCATATCTTCACGAGGGAAACCGAGTGTATACACTTTTTCTCCAGGATCGGCAACCGATTTTCTGATTGAATACGGAATGTCTTTAAATCCATGAAAAGATTCATCATCCACTTTCAGTACGGCCATATCCAATTTAGGGTTCGTATAAATCACCTTCATTTTTAGTTGAGCATACTTCTCATTCGAAATATAAATAGTAGAGGCGTCTGCAACAACGTGAAAACTAGTTAGCACATATCCTTCTTTATTTAAAGCAAAGCCCGAACCAGTGAAAGTGCCTTCAGTAATTATAGGACTATCTTGCTTTTCATTAATATCTTTTATTAATGCTTTTTGGCTACGCTTAATCCTTTCTACTTCTCGACGCAACTCTTGATATGCACTTTGTTGTTTATTTCCACTCACTCCACTCACACTAAAAGTAATCACTGATGCAGCAATCGCCACTATACTTACCATGGCAGCTATAGCGATTAACTTATGTTTTCTCCATAGTGTTTTAACTTTACTAACGGGTGGGGTAATCACTTTCATAGGAGCTTGGAAACGATATTGTTCGCTTTCCATGTCATCATGAATTTTAGCTAATTTCTTTTTAACAGAGCTACGTTCTGCATACACTAAAAAGGCATCTGTAATTAAACGATGATCATCGATGGCTTGCGATAAATCGGCATCACTTTCACGCCATTCTTCAAAAATGCGCAATTCTTCCGGCGTCAATTGACCCATGCAATAGCGCTCGATCAATTCTTCTGTTTCACGTTTGTTCATCATAATTTAATCCTCCATCATTGCCATAACTATCGAAGAAAACTTTCTTCAGCCGTTTCAGGCATTTGTACTTTTGATTTTTGGCATTATCTGCGTTAGTATAGCCAAACTTTTCAGTGATTTCTTCCATGCTTTGACTGTGCATATAGAAATCCTTTAATATGGATCGGCAAGGTTCTCCCAAACTTTCCAATGCTGTGTGCATGGCTTGGTATTGGTTTTCTTTTTTACTTGCTTCCTCCCAGGGAATCTCGAGATACTCTTCGGAATCGCTGATACTATTCGTGAAACGCTTTTTATGTTGAAGCTGTTTCAACCAAAGGTTTCTGCTGATTGAATACAAGAAGGTTTTCAACTTGCAATTCAATTCGAAGTTTCCTTCTTTCACCTTCTCATAGAATATGATTAAGGTTTCCTGATAAACGTCCTTCGCTTCCTGTAAACTTCCGTTATTATTCATCACCAGATGTACGATCGCTTGATAGTACTGACGATAAATTAATTGAAGAACGCTTTCGTCGCCACTTTGCAATAAACGTATTTGTTCTTCTTCGGTAGCTACTTGAACTGGCTTCATGCCCATTGCTTAATTCATGAACCGGGGAAAGGTAACCCGATGCGGTGCAAATTTCGACTTTCTTTTGGCTCCATTTCAATTCACTTTAATAATTTATTATTAGAAAATCAATCATTTAAATATTATTTTAAAGTATTTGCAAAGTTCAAAGGTTACCTTTTAGCCTATCCTGGCATTAACGGTTAAGTTTATAAACTTAATAACCAAAAAACAAAATGAAAAAATTCACTTCAATCCTTGCTGTTGCAACTGTAGTTGTTGCATTAGCTTCTTGCGGTTCTAAGCCTGCAGAAACAGCTGAAACAATGGTAGATAGCACTGCTACAGAAATTGAAGCAGTTGTTGAGACTGTTGATTCTGCTGCTGTTGCTGTAGTTGATACTGCTGCTGCTGCTGTTGCTGGAGCTGCTGATGCTGCTGCTCACTAAGCTTTAGTGTAGTAAAAACATAAAAAAAGTCGTCCTATTAGGGCGACTTTTTTTATGCGTACACTTTTATGTTATTTATTTCTCTGCTTCAATACCGGCTGGAATTTTTATCTCATCATTTTTACTCAACCCTTCCAGGACTTCAATATTAATTCCATCAGAAATACCAGTTTTGATAATTTGCTTCTTAAATTCTGTAGCCGATGTTTTTACTTCCACCCAGGTAGTATCCTTAGAAAACTGCAAAACACTTTCTGGAACGCCCAACACGCTATCTCTTCTATCATGTATCGAAGAAATGAGATATTCATTCATTCAAAATAAAACAAAGCGAAGGTTTATATTCAATCGAGAGGCTTCGCGCCTGCCTGAAGCAAGTAGGATCAAATTAAACCACCACCGGCTCATACCCCAATGCTGGGCTAAGCCAACGTTCGGTTTCGTCGATTGACATTCCTTTACGTTGAGCATACTCTTCCACCTGATCACGTTGAATTTTTCCGATACCGAAATATTGAGAAGTAGGATGTGAGAAATACAGTCCACTAACGGCAGCGGTGGGAAGCATGGCTAAACTTTCGGTGAGCGTAATGCCTGCATTTTTTTCGACATCGAGTAAATCCCAAATGGCATTTTTTTCGGTGTGATCGGGTTGGGCGGGATAACCTGGTGCGGGACGAATGCCATCATATTCCTCTTTGATGAGTTCATCGTTTGCAAAATGTTCATCAGCTGCATAACCCCAAAATTCTTTTCGCACACGTTGATGCAATCGCTCTGCAAAAGCTTCCGCCAATCGATCGGCAATAGCTTTTAACATGATGGCGCTATAGTCATCGTGGTTAGCTTCGAATGCGGCAACATGTTTATCAATTCCTTCTCCGCAAGCTACTGCAAATGTTCCGATATAGTCTTTCACATTTGATGAAAGGGGCGCAACAAAGTCAGACAATGCCATGTTGTATTGTCCGGCGGGTTTTTTAGTTTGTTGACGTAACGTATGAAACACTGCTCGCTTCGTTTTCCGTTCTTCATTTGAAAAAACGATGATATCATCACCATCGGCATTGGCGGGAAAGAGTCCAATAACACCATTTGCTTGAATCCATTTTTCATCGATGACTTGTTTCAGCATTTGCTGTGCATCATTGAAAAGTTTTTTCGCTTCTACTCCTCTTTCCGGATCTGAAAATATTTTTGGATACGATCCTTTCATCTCCCATGAATGGAAAAATGGAGTCCAATCGATATACTCTGCTAACTCAGCAATAGAATAATCTTTCAACACCGTTACGCCTGGTTTCAACGGAGTATTTGATTCGGCCTTTAACCAATCACTCGGCCAAGCATTCTTTCGCGCTTCCTCCATCGTAATAAATTTATTGGCGGCTTGTGCTCCGGCATGTTGTTTACGAAGACGATCATATTCCACATTTGTGCGATCCAAAAGATCTTGCTTTTGGTCTTTCGACAAAAGCGAACTCACTACAGGAACCGAGCGAGATGCATCATTCACATGAATAACAGGATGCGAATAATGTGGTGCAATTTTCACAGCGGTATGAACTTTAGAAGTGGTTGCTCCACCAATCAACAAGGGAAGATCAAACTTTTGTCTTTCCATTTCTTTAGCCACGTGCACCATCTCATCGAGGGAAGGAGTAATGAGTCCACTGAGTCCAATTACATCTACTTCATGTTCTTTTGCAGCGGCTAAAATTTTATCAGCAGAAACCATCACTCCTAAATCAAGCACATCATAGTTATTACAAGCCAACACGACGCCCACAATATTTTTTCCAATATCATGTACATCGCCTTTCACGGTGGCCATCAAAATTTTTCCTTTCTTACTTGCGCCTACTTCTTTTTCTGCTTCGAGATACGGTAACAAATAAGCCACAGCCTTTTTCATCACACGAGCCGACTTCACCACTTGTGGTAAAAACATTTTTCCTGCTCCAAACAAATCACCTACTACATTCATTCCATCCATCAAAGGACCTTCAATGAGATGCAATGCTTTTGGATACAACTTTCGTGCTTCTTCAACGTCTGTGTCGATGTACTCCACGATTCCCTTTACCAATGCATGCGACAATCGCTCTTGAACAGTTCCTTCGCGCCAAGCTTCATCACGTTCTTGCTTTTTACCAGCACCTTTTACTTGCTCGGCGTACGCAATTAATTTTTCAGTAGCGTCGTCATTGCGATCTAAAAGTACATCTTCAATAATGGTTAATAAATCTTTTGGAATTTCATCGTACACCTGCAATTGACCAGGGTTTACAATGCCCATATCCATTCCTGCTTTCACGGCATGGTATAAAAATGCAGCGTGGATGGCTTCACGAACGTGATCATTTCCTCTAAAAGAAAAAGAAACATTACTCACTCCTCCACTCACTTTCGCATGCGGAAGATTTTTTTTAATCCAAGCTGTGGCTTCAAAGAAATCGAGTGCATTGCGACGATGTTCGTCCATACCCGTTGCGACGGGAAAAATATTAGGATCGAAAATAATATCTTGAGGAGGGAAATTAATTTTTTCGGTTAACAGCTTATAAGCGCGTTCACAAATTTCAATACGACGTTTGTAAGAGTCGGCTTGACCATCTTCATCAAAAGCCATTACAATTACGGCTGCTCCATACTTACGAATAATATTTGCTTGACGTAAAAATTCTGCTTCTCCTTCTTTCATGGAGATGGAATTCACGATACTTTTTCCTTGCGTACATTTCAATCCTGCTTCAATCACATAAAACTTGGAGCTGTCGATCATGATAGGCAACTTCGCAATATCCGGTTCGGATGCAATCAAGTGAAGGAACTTCACCATGGCTGCTTCTGCATCAAGCATTCCTTCATCCATGTTGATGTCGATGGCTTGCGCACCGCCTTCCACTTGATTTCGTGCGATAGCAAGTGCTTCTTCAAAATCTCCATCGATGATCAGCTTTGCAAATTTTCGGCTACCCGTCACGTTAGTTCGTTCACCAATATTCATGAAATTACTTTCAGGTCGCATCGTAACTGCTTCGAGTCCGCTCAAATGCATGAGTGTATCCGCTATTGGAACAGGTCGAGGTGGGCATTGTTTTGCCAGCTTTGCAATTTCAGCAATATGTTCTGGAGTTGTTCCGCAACAACCTCCTACAATATTCAAAAATCCACTCGTTAAAAAATCTTTTATTTGATGCCCCATATGATGCGGCGTTTCATCGTATTCACCAAACTGATTAGGAAGTCCGGCATTCGGATATGCGCTAATAAAAAACGGAGCTTTCTCACTCAATTCTTCGAGATGCGGGCGCATTTCTTCTGCCCCTAATGCGCAATTCAATCCGACGCTAAGAAGATCCACATGAGAAATGGAATTTAAAAATGCTTCTACGGTTTGACCACTCAATGTACGTCCGCTGGCATCGGTAATCGTTCCCGAAACCATCACTGGCATTTTAATATTTCTTTCCTCTAATTCTGTTTGAATAGCATACAGCGCTGCTTTTGCATTCAGTGTATCAAAAATAGTTTCAATTAATAGTACATCGACACCACCATCTAACAACCCTTTTATTTGTTCAATGTACGCTTCCACTAAATCATCAAAACTCACAGCACGAAAACCGGGATCATTCACATCGGGACTTAAAGAAGCTGTTCGGTTAGTTGGGCCAAGTGCACCAGCAATAAACTTAGGTCCACCCGTTGGGTTTTTCACCATCCATTCTTGCACGGCTTGCTTAGCAATTTTCGCTGACTCAAAATTCAATTCATAAGACAATGATTCCATCTTATAATCGGCAAGAGAAATACGTTGTGCATTAAAAGTATTTGTTTCAATAATGTCAGCACCAGCTTCTAAATAGGCAATATGAATATCACGAATAATTTTTTGTTGTGTAATTGAAAGCAAATCATTATTTCCTTTTAAATCGTGGGGCCAATCGGCAAAACGAGTTCCACGATAATCTAGCTCTTGCAAATCATATCGCTGAATCATGGTACCCATAGCGCCATCAATGACAAGAATGCGCTTTTCTAACTGTTCACGAATTGGATGTATACTCATATAATTTTTATTTTCAGACTGCCCGAAAAAGGAAAAATCCCTTCCAGTAGCCAGAAGAGATTTTACGTTATTTTTTTAAGAAATGGTTAAGATCCTCTGGTACTTATCTATTCTCCTCAATAATGACGAGACTGGATGTGGCACCTTCTGAGAATTAATCGAATGAAATCATAGAGGATAACTCGCTGATCTAAATTGCATAGTATTGATATACAATCCATTGTTAAAATCCAAGGGTTGCCAAGGCTTCAAAGGGCACAGTCCCTCCACCTTTCTTGATAAGTGATAATTAAGAACGAGAGACAAATTTAGAGAATTCCATCAATAAATTAACATCAATTTTAAAATAAAGATGGGCAAAGACCTCTCTAATTTGATCTATCAAGTTACCTTTGCAGTCCCTTATCGAAAAGGAGACAAACAACAATATGAAAAAAATTCTTACTCCGTTTATTCTACTTATTGCTTTACCTGGCCTATTGCTGGCACAAAACGCAGATCGCAAATTTGCACTGGGGCTTTGGGGCGGACTTACACAATACAACGGGGATTTAGGCCAAGGATTTTACAATAACAAAGGACAAGATAATTACATGCATATTGGATTATCTGCTTCATGGTTTGTGAATCCTCATTTTGATTTTTCGATGAACACCACAATTGGTACTATTGGATATCGTGAAGATACCCTAAAGAATTTTGATGCGGACCAGTTCCAATGGAACGCACATATGCGAGTAAGTTTATTTAAAGAAGAGCGTTTTAAAGTTAATCCTTATGGATTTGTGGGTGTAGGAGTAAGCTCACTTAATAAATTAAAAAATCCAGGTGTGGATTTATTCATTCCGTATGGTGGAGGTTTAAAAGTAAGTATTACACCTCAATTAAATTTATTAATTCAAGAGACGTTTGCTTATACCGATCATGACACTCGCGATCGTGAAGCGAAAGATAATAACGATGCATTTTTGATGCATAGTCTTGGATTCACTTGGAACTTTGGATCTGTGAAAGATGCAGACAAAGACGGTGTTTCAGATAAGAAAGATGAATGTCCGAATACTCCTGCAGGTATAGCCGTAGATGCGAAAGGTTGTCCGTTGGATCGTGATGGTGATGGCATTGCAGATTTCTTAGATGCATGTCCAGATGTGAAAGGTGTAGCAAGTGCGAAAGGTTGTCCAGATAAAGATGGAGATTCAGTGGTTGATTCACTCGATCGTTGTATTGATGTTGCGGGATTAGCGACTGAAGATCCAGCGACGAATGGCTGTCCTGATAAAGATGGTGATGGAGTAACGGATGCGGATGACCGTTGTCCTGAA
>CAIXTT010000190.1 GCA_903922455.1 uncultured Bacteroidota bacterium
CGCTGCTAAACTACAAGGGAATTATAAGTTGGGACTGTACAATAAATTCGGATGTTTAAAGGAATCAACTTCTTTAAGCATTCAAGTTCCTTGCCGACATGGTTCTGAATTGACGAGTGAAAATTTGCTCGAGAATATTATAGTTTATCCAAATCCATCTTCTAACCAATTCAATATCGAATGGGCTGTTGCTGGTGAAGAAAAAGCATTGCAAATTTCTTGTTTTGATTTACAAGGAAGAAGTGTACATATAGAATCTACTTCAAACTCAAGCAGTCAAATTGAATTGATAGATGCAGCTCCTGGTATTTACTTCTTACAGATTTCTGTAGATGATAAATTCGTAACAAAAAAGATTGTTAAACTTTAAGAACACTCGAAAAACAAATCGAAATTTTGATTTGACTATAAGAATGTTGGATTAATGTCGTACCGCTACTTTCGCAGTAGATATACCTTGCGATGTTTTCATTTCGATGAAATACATTCCTTCGTCTAAACTCTTTGCATCAAAGAAGAATTTGTTTTCGCCCGAATTCTTGTTTCCTTGAAAGATAGATTGAACCATTCTACCACTGGCATCCAATAATCGAACTTGAATGGTTCCGCTTTTTTCTAATTGCACAGGAATGCAAGTTATGGAATTACAAGGATTAGGGAATATAGATTGTATTTCATTGGTAAACGATTCTGCAAATCCTGTCGTTCCCGTAACTTCAAATTTCCAATATCCTGCAGGTGCAGGCATAGGGCGAACTTGCGATTTTCCACTTACAGAATTTGCGGCGATATAATAATAAACAGTATTTCCTACCAATTGTGCAGGAATGAATCCCGACCAATTATTTCCAATGCCGGTAAAACTCATATTGCTTGTATTCCATCCCATCAAGGTGTCTGTTCTCCAAAATAAAGTGGCGTCATTAATTCCACTTCTATGTTGAACAAGTGCATTCACTACATAACTATTTACTGTGTCTGTTGTGTTTTCTAAGGGTTGATGGCTGATGAGCAAGGGGTCGCTGGTGCCAACTTCTTTAGTAATGCAATGCAATGCACCCAAAGCGCCAATCATGGATGCACAATTGATGGGAACAACTTTGTATCCTGGCAAACTCTCTTGGTAAATACGGATAGCCGTAGAGTCTTCAGGAATACCATAGATTGGTAAAATGATGGTTTTATTAATGAAGGAACTGTTCGTGTAGGTAAAATAATCTCCGCCATTATTTGGATAAAGATTATTATCATCGGGCATCACTACACGTACTACTTTATACGGTGTTCCATACACTGAATTATAATTGGCAAGTATAAATTGCAAGTTAGCTTCAATCTGTGGACCATCAGCAATACCTGTTGGATATTGTCCTACTATCAAAGTTTGTTCATCTAGTAATTTCATATGCATATCAATATGATGAATCACATCATAAGGAAGTTTGTTCATGATGATGTATCGGTTGATGCCCATGAAATGATACATGATAGAATCTACTTCTGCTGCTGTATGATTAACGCCAAATCCACCCAAAGAGGAATTTTCTTCAAGTACTAATTCAGATGAAAACCCAGTTCCAAAACCATCTGTCATGAAGTTTCCACCCGTATGGACTAAATCCCAAGGGGCTGTCGTTGTTTGATAGAGTGGGGTGCCTAAATAATTGGAAATGACAACAGGTACCGCATCGTCACTTGGACGTGGGCGGTTGTAAATCCAATCAATAGTTATTAATGAATCAACATCGTTTGTGTATGCACTCCAATGACCATAATCGCGTGACCAAACAGAATTCACAGGCGCAGCAAGGAAAGTTACATTCACCGTATCCACTCCGCCCGCTGCTAAATAACTCGTTAAGCTCGTTGGATTATCTGGAGTAGTATACACTACAATAACTCTCGTTTCTTGTTTGGCTGCACCTACAATTTGTCGAAGAATAGTGGGATAAGATTTCCATCCAACTACTAATGCTTGAAGTTCTTCCCATTCAGCAATCGTTCGCACCGGACTAGTAGGAGGAACTACTGCCGCAGGAGATACTACGATTCCACGACTGCTCATGTAGGACGGAATAAGTGTTTTCTCGAATGATGACATTCGATGACCTTCTTGTGATGAAGCTTGAATGGAATAAAATAATAATAAAATTGCGAGGCGTGTAGCGTTTTTCATAGATTGAAATTGATCAGCTAAAGATAAAATAAAAAACCTGTCATTTACAATGACAGGTTTTTAGATATTGATCAACTTAAACTATTGATTTTTCCGGTTTAAGCATTGCTTTCTTAATAAGGACATCTCTTCATATAGACTTACTTTTACGCTGGTTTCTGCAAAATCAAGCGGTTTGTTTAGTATATCAATGGTTCCAGCTTCAAATTCATCCAATGATAATGCTTAACACTGTAATTAAATGAGCACGTAATCTCAACAGACTTGCTGCTATGGGTTCAGCCATTTTTTCAAGCATTTCTCTTTTAGCAGAATCAAAAGGTTTAACCGATGCCACTGCAATCGCTCCCACTACTTTTCCATTTGTAATGAGTGGAATAATAATGATGCACCTGTCGAAGAACTTCCATTAAATTACGAGCTCCTAAATTTCGGATCTCCTCAGCCGTTA
>CAIXTT010000191.1 GCA_903922455.1 uncultured Bacteroidota bacterium
GCGCGATGAAGTGCATCGCTTTGGAATTACCCATCACCGTAACAAAAGAAGCAAAGGACTTATCAAAACAGAATTAAGCGACATCAAAGGAATTGGGGAGGCAACTACGGAGTTGTTGTTAAAACATTTTCGCTCCGTAAAGAGAATCAAAGAAGCCAAGTTCGATGAACTAACCGCCGTCATAGGAACAGCAAAAGCTAAAATTGTACAGGAGCATTTTAAGAAAGAAGAGTAGGCTTTGATAATATTTATAGGAAATAATCAGTATTAACTAAAAAAACGTCAGCCAAATTTAGGGAAGGTTAAGAGTGATTTTAGGATTGAATTGAAATTACATTTTAGATAATTCGTTCTTAAGAAAGTCGATGACTTTTACTTCGGTGGCATCTATCTTTTTAATATCAGCAATGTACCAGCTAATCCAATCGCCCATATGTAACAAATACAAGGAGCGCTGCAATTGTGTAGTACCTTTCGCTTTCATCTCAATCACGGTTGCGCTGTTACGTTTCACCACCTCGCTCGAAATTTCCATGCGCTTTTGCGTACGGTAGTAATCATCTTCACAACGGAACATGAGCACCACAGCTTCGGTATGTGGCTCGGTCCAGCCCACTAATTCATTATGATTCATCTCCGGCAATACATGATGCCAGCATAACATCTTACTGTTTTCATTGATTTGTTGACGGAAGCGCACGGCGACACCTTCGTAGCGTGCTTCGCAATAAATAATCGGAAGCTTTCCCACCAACTGTTTTGCAATCGCCAATGAAGCTGATTTTATATTTTCTTCTTCCTGATCTAACAGTTGAACCGCATCGCTCAAATCCTGACGATAAGTGTCATCTATCAATCCATGAAACCCGAGGATGTAGGGAAGCTGTGTAAATGAATAACCGAAACAAGCTCTTGGTGGCATGCCACCCGGAATGGTAATCATATCTAATCCCTTTTCCTTGGCAATTGCTCCAATTTTTCCACCGGAGGTAACGCAACAAATTTTAGCACCTTTTTCTAAAGCGGCTTCCATTGCTTGCAAAGTTTCTTCCGTATTTCCAGAATAAGAGGATACGATTACTAAAGTATGTTGATCAACGAACGCAGGAAGAAAATAATCTTTATTCACCAAAAGTGGAACGCGTAAAGCCTTATCAGTTACTTGCGCAACAATACTTCCACCAATTCCAGAGCCACCTAATCCAGTGACTAAAACATTGCGTATAGGATGCGTTGCTTTACTGAGTGTTGCATTACTTCCAATTTCCATGGCCTCACGTACGTGTTGTGTAAATGCGGCAACTAGTTCATTCATTAGCATATTCTCAAGATTTATTAGGGCAAATATATACGAAGAAGGAATAGGAGTGTTTCGGACCCAGCATCATTTATGAGCATTGATTTCGGGCTAAATACAAATTCGTGAATTTATATTGTTGTGGCCTCCTTCTGGCTAAAAGTGATAAAGCGATCTTAGTTTTTCTGAATGATTTTTCTATTCCTAAAGCTAGGTTTTCAAGCTTATGAAGATATTAAATGATCTGATAAACAAGTACTATAAGCGTATTTGGAGATGGCTTAACTACCTACCTTATTATCTTTTTCATCCAAAAATCGGTGATAGAAAAATACATGTAAGAGGACGAGTTCTAATCCGTAAAACACATCTTCAAGTGAGGTGAAATAGTTATCCTATATAATAAAGGGAATAGCAACGCGTGTGCTTGCTTTAATAAAAGAAAGGAAGCGAAGATGAAAATTCAGCTTTTTATGAAAGGATAATAGAAACGGAACTAGAAATGTAAAAAGATTAACGTAGAGATAAAGGGATTTTATTCTGCGTTGTTCGATTTCGAATTTTTAAAATACTTGATCGGAACCCACAGCATACCAAAACATTCGCCTTGCTCTTTTCCAATATTTTTATGATGTATTTTATGGGCTCTTCGGATGGCTTTAAAATAATCGTTTTCCAAGTGGCGTATAAACTTAAATCGTTGATGAATAAAAATATCATGTACAAAGAAATAAGTAAAACCATAAAAGGTAATGCCAAGTCCAATCCAGAAGAGATCGTTAAAGCCAGCTTGTATACCAAAGAATATTCCAGCTATTCCAGGTAAAGCGAATATGAGAAAAAAGAAGTCGTTATGTTCAAAGAAACCATTCGATTCTTTATGATGATGGTCTTTATGCAATATCCAGAGTAGTCCGTGCATGATGTATTTGTGCGTAAACCAAGCAACAAATTCCATAGTTAGAAAAGCGGCGAGGGTGATGAGTATATTAATCATTCTTTTAGTTTTTAAAGTAATTTTTCAGTGTAATTTCCAGATAATTAAATATTTCTTCTATTTTTTTCGGATGAAAAGCCAATGAGCAATTTTTCCCAAGTAAGAGAATGGAAGTTGGTATTGGATACGAACGTACATCATGATCTCTTTTTCTGCGCCCTAATAGGTATGGATATGTTCCCATTTTTTATAAGCCCCTTTAATTTGTTTGTCGGCAAATGAAACTTGATAATTCACTCGATCTATTTCGGTTTCCCAATTCAGAGGGATGGCAAGTAAAGGACTCACTTTATATTTTATTTTCATCCCATTATAAATTTCGCCATTCCCATATCCCGTCAGGATCTTAAAATTTATAGCAGATGGGGTGATTTTCGACAGATTATTCGGTGACGAAAAAAACTCCTAAGCCATGTCGAGCGGTATGGGAAGAAATTGTTTCGTTTGCAATAGATAATCTTTCATTTTCGAGTTAAATGTAGTTTAGTTTTGTTTGAAAGAGGCTATTGATCATTAATCCCATTTTGTAGGAATTGCTGATTCGAATTCTCTCCGTGAACACTCGTTCTGCAGGAACTGATTTTATTTTTTTGAAGAGCGAGTTATAATAAACATACGCTAAATATACGCCTCCTTTTGCTGCTGGAGGAAGTTTTCTAATTCCGATGAGGGCATATTTAAAATCATCTTCTATTTCTTGTTCAATTATTTTCTTGGATTCATTGGTGAATTGCGATAAGTCAATGTTTGGGAAATAGCTTCTTCCTAGCAGGTAATAGTCATCTTTTAAATCTCGTAAAAAATTTACTTTCTGAAATGCGGATCCTAACCGCATCGCATAGGGTTTTAATTCTTCATACATTTTTAAATCTCCAGAGGTAAAAACATGTAAACACATCAATCCAACGACTTCTGCCGATCCTAATATATACTGCTCATAATTTTCTTGATTGTAATTTACTTTTTCTAAGTCCATCTCCATGCTTTTTAAAAAAGTTTCAATGAGGTCAAGACTAATATTATTATCATGCACACTTTGTTGGAATGCGTTGATAATCGGATTCAATGAAATTTTATTTTCGATGGCTTCAAACGTATCTTGCTTGAATTTATTAAGCAAATACATTTTATTGTAGCCTTCGAAACTATCAACAATCTCATCAGCAAAGCGCACGAAGCCATAAATGGCATAAATAGGATCGCGCATTTTATTGTTTAAAAAGTAGATGCCAAGTGAGAAACTCGTACTGTACTCTTGCGTGGTAAGTTTGCTGCAAGCAATGGATATTTTATCAAACGATACTTTCATGTTTTTCTTTTTTGGATAATTGTTGAATTACTTGTTGAGCAGCAATTTTTCCGGAGATAATAGACGGAGGTACTCCTGGACCTGGAACTGTGAGTTGTCCAGCATAGAATAAATTGTGAAGATGTTTGTTTCTGATTTTAGGTTTAAGAATGGCGGTTTGTCGAAGTGTGTTCGCTAAACCATATGCATTCCCCTTGTATGAATTATAATCTTCAATAAAGTCATTTACGCAATAACTTTTTTTGTAATCAATGAAAGGAGTTAAATCTTCACCGCATTGTTCATTTAATCTTTTCATCATTATCTGAAAATATTTCTCTCTCATTTCTTCAGTATCTAATAATCCGGGGGCAATGGGCATGAGTAGAAAAATACTTTCGTGCCCAATGGGAACAATGGTTTCGTCAGAACGCGAAGCACAGCAGGTATAGAATAAGGGCTTGGTTGGCCATTGTGGATCCGTATATATTTCTTTACTATGAAGCGTTAGGTTTTCGTCAAAGAACAAGGTGTGATGCTGTAAGGATGGAATTTTTCTGTTGAAGCCTAAGTAAAATATTAAGCTAGATGGAGCAAAAGTTTTCTTCGACCAGTATTCTTCATTGTAATTTCTATAGTTGGCAGGGAGAAGTTTCGCTTCTACATGATGATAGTCTGCCGCGGCTACGATGGCATCACAAGGAAATAAATTTCCATCTACCAATAGTGCATTGACTTCGTTGTGTTTGATTTCTATTTTTTCTACATTGGCATTGTAATGAAATGTAACACCTTTCATTTCTGCCAAATCTACCATTGCTTTCACCACACTGCCAAAACCACCTTCGGGGTAATGTGTACCAAGTTTAAGCCCTGCGTAATTCATCAAGCTATAAAGTGCTGGCGTGTTTTCTGGAAGAGCGCCTAGAAAAAGTATAGGAAATTCCATCAAAGCAATGAGCTTAGGATGCGTAAAGTAGTTTCGAATATGTTTACTAAAAGAGGAAAATACTTGTAGGCGAAAAACACCTTTCATTAATTCGATGTTCGCAAATTCACTCAGCGATATTCCAGGTTTGTAAACCAAACTTTCCATACCTGTTTTGTATTTGTATTCTGCCTCTTCCATAAATTGATCAAGACGCAAAGCACTTCCGGGTTCAATCTCTTCGAAAAGTTGCCGAAGAGAAGTATAACGGTCAGGGATATGAGTGGTATCGTTTTTTCCAAAAACTACATCAAATGCAGGATCTAATCTTTTAAGGTCGTAGAAATCTGAAACGGCATGTCCAAAGTCTGCAAAATATTTTTCAAATACATCGGGCATCCAATACCAGCTCGGACCCATGTCGAAGATATAGCCCGATTCGGTCTTGAGCTGACGAGCTCTTCCTCCTGGCTGGCTGTTTTTTTCAAATACGTGAACCTGATAACCTGCTGAGGCTAAATAGGTAGCAGCACTTATTCCAGAAAATCCAGCACCAATAACTGAAACAATAGACATTTTTTGTAAGTTAATTTACCAACAATCCTAAACAACTAAGTGGTTTTAAAGTTTAAAATTAAATCATCTACGGATTTAATCCATTCTACTTTTTCGTCAAGATGCAGTTTGGAGATGAGTCGAACATTACCTGAAATTAAAATTTTACAGTTTTTGCAATTGAAAATCAATGAATTGATATATTCTTGCGCCTTGGAGGGTTGATCATAATGGATGAAGAAAACTAATATATGTGTGGCACGGACTTCCTGAACCGTAGAAATTAAAGCATCGAAAGGCAAATTGCAGCCTAAATAGATGGAGCTTTTTCCTGCCTGGCAGAGCATAAAATGTGAAAAAAGGAGTCCGATTTCGTGAAATTCTCTCTCTGGCATACAGAGTACCCAAGTCTCTTCCCTTTTGGGTACGAGGGGAAGTGCACTCGTTGCCGCATGAATTTTTTGAAGAATCAAATTAGTCATGAAGTGCTCTTGACCGGGTGCAATACGTTCCCCAACCCATAAAATACCAACTCTATTTAAAAATGGAATGATTACTAATTTATAAAGTGTAATCGTATCAAATCGTTTTGCGGCTTGCTTGTAAACGCGGTCAAAAGAACAAGTATCATAGTTGATGCCAGTCGCTGTTAATTGTAAAATATAATTTGATGCATCGGTTTCATCAGAGCGAAATTGATCAAATTTTTCAATTACCTTTTGAGCTAGCTCTTCATCACTTAACAAGCAAAATTTAGCAACTTGGGATTCACCTTCAATTAAACTGGCAATATTTAAAAGTCGTTTTAATTGATGTCCGTCGTAGTACCTGGTATTTCCTAACGATCGGTTTGGGCGAAGTGCATTGTATCTTTTCTCCCACACACGAATAGTATGTGCTTTAATTCCCGAGAATTGTTCGAGTTGAGAGATGGTGAAGGAATTCATGGTTTTGCTTGTAACAAATATAGCATTTTTTTTGGGATTAGAAATGTAGCATTATTTAAAATATCCATTCATAATTGGTATTTGTGAAAGGCAAATATCTATTTTATCCAGCAAAGAAAATATGGTATATGCTTAGGGCGCTTAATCACAAGATTATGACTCCAACTAATTTCTCCAACTAATGGCTGGAGTTTTACATTTTCTTTGTGTTCAATATACAATGGCCTCATTTACCAAAGGTTTTGGACAGAATAACTATGCACTCCGATAAACTCACTTTGTAAATCTTTCGGCAATGTTTTAACAATGGATTTCCCCCAGCTATGCTACTTTTGCTTTTCAATAATGCTTTTGCCTATTTCCAAATATAAATTCAATAGGCTTTTATTTACCTGTTTTATGGCTTTATATTGTGCCCGATGTATTTTTTCTTTTATTTCAGATAAAAATACTTTGTATGGATCTATTTATTTTTTGCCCATATTATTAATGGCTAATAAATTAAAGCAGGCCTGGAGATCTTCTGAAAAGGAGTTGGAGAAAAACCAATGACGTTGAAAGCGTTAAATAAAATGGTTTTGAAAAGGTTGTTTGTTGACGCGTCATTTCCTGTATTCGTAGAAGATCCCCAGTAACACTTCCTGCTTGTACTGTAATTTTAATGTTTGCTCGGGGAGATAGGTAAGTGTTGTATCGAAGCGCAGTTGAACATATTTTAAGAATCGAAAGCACAAACGATTGCTGATGTCGAATTGAATATGTTGTGCGCTCATTGCATTTAGAAAAAATTGAGAGCGATGTTGTAGTAGAATAAAATCTTTGTAGAAGTACTCGTCCATATTTAAAAAGGCACTGAATCCGTATCGCGAGTAAATATGACTGTGTTTTGATTTTAATAATGGACGCTCTTTAAATGTCATGGAAGTACTTTGCTCGGGTTGTATGTTTACTTGTAAAGTGGCCGGCGCTATAAGTAAATTACTATTTTCAAGAAAGTCGAAGGTGAAACTATAACCAAGCGTAATAGCAGCAGGATTCATAAATCCACCTCTCCAAATTTTTTGCACTGAGGTTTGTTGCCATGTATTCATCCACTGTGATTGCATTTGGAAGAAGTAAGTATGTGTCATTTTCTTCGATCTTTTTTCCATCCATCTTAAATGAATCTTAAAAGCATCTGTACTTTTTATCCAAGCAGAATCAATGTAACTGGTATACCCTAATTGCGTCTGCACAAAATGATCGCGACTCCATCCCGAAGTAACTGTTTTGCGAAAGCGCGCTTCACCATATGCTTTGAGGAGAACGAAGTTTTGTTTGCCGTTCCACCAAGTTTTTTCGCTCGTATAACTGCTACTTAAATCAGCGCGCACAATCATTTTTTTTGTTAATACTGAATCTGTATTCGCCATAGCCGAAAGGAAATGAAATGTTAGAAGCATACTGAAGAGAATATAACGGTGAAGCATATGGGTTATTTCAGGCAATAGAATTTTAGGCCACGTGGGTAGCAATTTTTTTAATGAAGTACAATAGAGATTACATCCTTGAAGAATTCAGGACGCTACCTTTAAGGGAAGTGGGATGGGTATTTCGAGGTGGCGACGATATACATGTTGCTTTATTTGTTTGCCGTTCCGAAGGGTTTCGCTGTCCCGGCCAAAAACCAAATGCATAATGTAGTAAATTTTCGCTAAGAAGTCTAGAATTACTTTTACGAATGTAGATGAATTTATTCGCCTTTTAATTTTATTCTTGCCCTTTTGTTAACAGGTTAATGTTAAAAGCAAAAGAGACCACCGTACGGGTGATCTCTTTATATAAATTTTATTCGGATTGATTATCGTAACATCTCATCAATCGTTCCTGTAGCTACGCTGTGATATCCGGGTCGAGCTTTTGCATAGATGGTTTGGGCTCTCTTTTTTCCTTCTGCTGTTTCAGTCAATGCCAAATATAATGGCTTTAAGAATTTTCGGCGACCCACCGACGTTAGGAATTTTTCTAAGGATGCATAGGCAGTAGCATAGTTGCTGCGAATGCAAATCTCCAACCATTGACATAATATTTCGCTGTTGCCACGATTAGTGAAGTCAAATTGATCGTCTAATAGTTTCATTTTTTCCAACGATAAACTGTCAGGCAATGATCTTAAGAAGTATACCCAATGATGCGTTGTCCAACCTTGTGGATTTTCAATTTTCTTTCCCTCTTCAAAAGCTTTCACTATCGCATCTACTTTTTGTAATTCCACGGAATGAACTTTCGGGAAGTTATCAGGCAAGCCTGGACCGTAGACCCAACTGTTTTCTCTGATTTTTGTGTTGCGCAGTTTTCCATCTCCTTGAATTAATTTTTTCTCCAAGTAGTCTAAAAAATCTTCCGTCGTGATACTTTGAAAAGCATGCTCTGCAAAATATTGTTTTAAGAAATTATCCCAACGTTCGCGACCTACTGCCAATTCAATATTGAGTAAAAAGAATCTTCCTTTCTCGTAAGCAATATCGCTCATTCCATCATCTGGATCTCTTCCTGCTAAGTTCAAATACAAATGCGAATCGGGATTGTCGGGTCCCATCGCTTCTACGGTCTTTCTTAATTCTCCCTCTGCAAGAACAGTCGCCATGTCTTCAAAATCTTTTCCATATAATTTTTCCATGATACGCGATTCAAAGTAAACGGTAAACCCTTCGTTTAACCAGAAGTCATTCCATGTAGCATTGGTTACTAAGTTCCCACTCCAGCTATGTGCAAGTTCATGTGCAATTAAAGCTACTAACGAACGATCTCCTGCAATAATAGTAGGTGTTGCAAATGTGATGCGCGGATTTTCCATCCCGCCAAAAGGAAAACTCGGAGGTAATACTAATACATCGTAACGTCCCCATGCGTATGGTCCATATAATTCTTCCGCCGCAATTACCATCTTCGGTAAATCCACAAATTCATAAACGGCTTTATCGATGGTAACGGGTTCTGCAAAGATTCCACTTCGTTTATCATAAGCATGAAATTTTAAATCACCTACGGATAATGCCATCAGATAAGAAGGAATAGCTTGCGGCATATTGAAATTGTAAATGCCATCTGGATGTAAAACGGTATCGTTCTCTGCACTCATCAAAGCCATCAATCCAGGGGGAATTGAAATTTTTGCTTGATAGGTAAATCGAATGCCTGGAGAATCTTGTAACGGAATCCAGGTACGTGCTAAGATGGCTTGACTTTGTGTAAATAGAAATGGATGATTACCTCCTGCTGTTTGTTGCGGTGTGAGCCATTGCAATGCAGCAGCAGACGGACTTGTAGAATATGCAATTTTTACTTTTTTTGTATTCGGTTTAATATGCACAATTAATTCGCTTCCTAAAAAAGGAACAGCAGGCATCAATTCATATTTGGTAGCAAATCCATCATCTAATGTAATACTATCAATTTTTAAATCTCTCGAATCTAAATGCAAGTGATTTACTTTTTGTAAATTTTCAATTTGTAGTGTCGCCGTACCGCGTAATTGCTTCGCATCAAAATCAACTTGTAGATCTAAGTCTAAGTTTCGAACCACGGCTTCTAGCGGGCGCGCAAAGGAATGAACATCTTTTCTGGACATATTTTCTTCTTTAGTTTTTGATGAATTAGATTGGCAGGAAGCTATAATCATAATAGCAAATGCAAGAATTAGTAGTTTGCGCATAATGCTGCGAAGTTAATAGATCTCATTTAAAACAAGTAATTCTTGTGTAAACGAATCTGTTTTTTCGACAAACGCATATGGAGGATCGAGAATCAGACCAAATTCTCCATCTATTTTTTAATTGCTTCATGCAATTCTTGTACTTTTGTACGAATGAAAAATTTGAAACAGAAGTTAATTCGATGTGCTAAAATCCTTTTTATCAGCGTTTCCAGTTTTTTGATTTTGGTGGTTCTTTTTGCATTTACCAATGGCCCATATTATATTTATCATTGGTTAGGGACAAGCAAGAGCGAATTCCATTTTCAACCTCAATGTATTATTATCATGGGCGGAGCGGGTTATCCCGATGAGTCTTCATTAATTCGTTCATGGTATGCTGCTGAAACATGGAGGAAAAATCCATCGGCAACAGTGATCATTACGCAACCCGCGGCCGCACGTATACGTCCAGAACTTAGTGATGCATGGGGTATCCGAAAAGATTTGATGATTCGTGGTGTGGATAGCACCAAGATAATACTCGAGATAAAAGGAAAAAATACACGCGCAGAAGGCATGGAAGTAATGCGTATTTTTCCTGGTGCAGAGAAGCAACGTTGTGTTCTGATAACCTCTCCAGAACATATGCGAAGAGCCATACTCACTTTTGAAAAGTTAGGATTTACACAATTGGGTGGTATAGCTACTTGGAATGCATCCGGCCCGGTGGATCTTGATTATAAGGATAGTAATTTAGGAGGAAATAATGTTCCACTGCCCGAAGTAGGTGGAAGTTTGCAGTTGAGATACCAATTCTGGAATCATTTGCGTTATCAGGTTCTCTGTTATCGAGAATTTATGGGATTGGCCTGGTATCAATTGCGAGGATGGATATAACATGAATGTTTAATGACAAGTCTGATATTCGGTAATTATAATATTATCTTTATAACGTGTACTGCGTAGATAGTGATCGAAGCAGAACGTGTACTGCGTAGATAGTGATCGAAGCAGAACGTGTACTGCGTAGATAGTGATCGAAGCAGAACGTGTACTGCGTAGATAGTGATCGAAGCAGTA
>CAIXTT010000192.1 GCA_903922455.1 uncultured Bacteroidota bacterium
GAAGACGCAATCCAAATTCGTTGTGTTCCCTTCAATAAAAACATGGAAAGCACAAACAAGAAAAAGGCAATGGCGCCACTGTAAACAGGTCCGGAGGTCATGGGCTGATCGCCCCAATACAGAGGAGCTTGTTGTGCAAATGAACGGGCTTGGGCATCTCCTGCATTCGAAGAAACGGCTTTATAAGATTCTGATTTACTATCGAGTTTATAGGCTGATGATCCGCCTGCAAAGTCAGGAATTAAAAGCGTCATCGATTCCATCTGCCCGTAACTCCAACCTAACGCATAATCCTTATCGAGTCCTGTGCTTATTTTTTTCTCAGTGAGTTCTGATGGACCACGAGTAGAATAATTTCCATACTCATAAGTCAATAGCAAATTGGTGATGTTAGGTAAAACAGCCAATGCTGCGGCCAATACAAGAAACACACTTGCTTTCATGAAATTGGGAATTTGCTTTTCCTGAATAGCTCGAACGAATTCGGCGATCACTAACAATCCAATGGTGATGGCTACATAATATGTAATTTGTAAGTGATTTGCATACACCTGCAGTGATAAACCTAAGGCTGTGATAGCAGCACCCAACAACCATTTCCCTCGATATGCCATCAGCACTCCCGCAAAGATGAGCGGAATTAAAGCGATAGCATGCACCTTTGTATTATGTCCTGCTTGGATAGACACAAAATAAAAAGAACAAAAAGCATAAGCAAATGCACCGGCGATGGCTATCCGAAAATCGGCTTTGAAGGAAATCATCAACAAATAAAATCCGAGCATCGCCAAGAATAATAAGTTGATTGGATTTGGCATCCACAACCACATTATTTTATTTACGTACTGAACCAAATTGGAAGGATATAAAACCGAAATCTGATAGGCTGGCATTCCACTAAACATGGAACCTGTCCATAAAGGCTCATCGGAATTTTCGGCTCTGTAATCAGCAATTTCCTTTTGCATTCCCGTCCACTGTGCAATATCGTGCTGCTGCAAGGCTTTCCCCGAAAGTGCCGGACTAAAATAGATGAATGATATTAAGAGAAAGATTCCAATAGCAATTAAATGAGGTTGTAACTGCTTTAGCAAGGATGGTTTCATAGGACCTAATTCTAATTTAAGAGGATGAAAATAGTGAGATTAATTTAGATAATTGCTTTTCGGCTGCCTCTTTAAAATAGATTTAACTCAATTGGGGCAAAATGAGATAAAAATTCAATAGGATAAAGGTGAAATTCTAGAAAATAGCCTCCTTTTCATTGCCTTTGCTGGATTATAAAAATCAAACCAAAGAGGAGATTTTTTTCAACATTAAAGGCACTATAGGTCACAAAAGATCACAAAAGATTCTCTCTCTTGTTTTTAGTAATAAATTTTGATTGAAATTTGAAGTCTCCCTGACGTCTTTTTGGGTAACTAAATTCTCCAGTGCACTCTAGTGACCTCTAGTGCCTCGTATGTTTGTTTCGTAAATAATGCCAGAAGTAAACTGCAAGCAAGAAGTAAGAAACTTGATTGCTGAAAATTTGAACACGGATAAAGGGGATAAATCGGATTGGCGCAGATTTATTCATAACAAAATAAAAGACTATGTACTTACAAGTGACCTTAAGTGCACTCTAGTGACCTCTAGTGCCTCTAGTGTTGAAAATGAATTACTATTAACCGATAAATACAATAAAAAAAGAAAGAAATTTATTCATAGGTGTGCTTACAAAGCAATATCACTTCAATCCTTCACTTCCTCAAAATCAACGTACTCTCCATGATCGTCGGAAACTCCTTTGTTGGACTTACTTTTGACTTGTTCTTTTTGAGTAGGTTGCCGTGGATTTTGGGGCTGATTTTGCTGTTGATTAAAACCAGTCTGACGTTCGTTCATCTTATTCATTTCTTTGAATACCTTCTTAGACAAAGCCGTCATCAAGAAAAAAAAGATGTAGCGTCGAAAGACACCAAAGATGATAAAAATGATTAGAAGTATAAACAAGAAGTCGGACATTTTAATTTAATAATTTAAAGACGTGTATTACCGTTCTGTATTTTATCGTGATAAATATAAATTTCTTTCGTCGTATAATTTTGTGAAGACCTCGTCCTGCAAATCATCAATGAAATAAATGGCTTCGCCAGTTGATTTCATCTCTGGACCTAACTCTTTATTTACATCTTTGAATTTATCGAAAGAGAAAACAGGCAATTTAATAGCATAACCACCTTTCTTTGGATTAAAGGTAAAATCACTCAATTTCTTGTCTCCCAAC
>CAIXTT010000193.1 GCA_903922455.1 uncultured Bacteroidota bacterium
GAGGACGTTAAAAATATTTTGATTCCTCGCGTGATGAAGAAATTGCCAAAGCGTGTTCAAGCGTTGTTCAATAATAAAATCAACTATCACGTAAATCCAACTGGAAAGTTTGTGATTGGCGGACCCCATGGTGATACCGGTTTAACAGGACGTAAAATCATTGTAGATACTTATGGTGGAAAAGGCGCTCACGGTGGTGGTGCATTCTCAGGAAAAGATCCTTCCAAAGTGGATCGTTCTGCAGCGTATGCAGCGCGTCATATAGCAAAGCATTTAGTAGCTGCAGGAGTTTGTGACGAAGCTTTGGTACAAGTTGCTTATGCGATTGGTGTTGCGAAGCCAGTAGGCTTGTATATAAATACCTATGGTACTGCTAAGGTAGCGATGACCGACGGACAAATTGCTCGTATCATTGAGAAGCTTCCTGCATTTGACATGCGTCCTTACTTCATAGAAAAGCGTTTTGCTTTACGTACTCCTATCTATCGCGAAACTGCTGCTTACGGACATATGGGCCGTGAGTCGAAAGTAGTAGTGAAAGTGTTTAACAAAGATAAAAAGAACGAGAAGAAAGTGAAAGTAACGTTGTTCCCTTGGGAAAAATTGGATGCTATTGAGATTATAAAAAAAGCATTTAATTTGAACGGTTCAGTGGTGAAAAGTGTAGCGAAGACTCCTACTAAAATAAAAGCGAAAGCAAAGCCTGCAACTAATGTGAAGTCTACGCCTAAAACGGCAAAGCAATTGTCATTGATGGCTTAACTTAATAAAATAATTGAAATGCCCTGTAGCGTGTTTACACTGATACAGGGCATTTTTTTTAAGGGGTTATTAAGTTATTCGTTTTTGGAAGAGTTTATTAAAAATTTTTAATTTTATAATCCTCCCCCTTTTTGTAAAATAAAATTATGAAGGGAAAAAGTTTGCGATGCAAAGTCCTAGCAAAAGAAACAAACATCCAAACTAAAAGATATACACAATGAATTGGAATTGCAAGGATTTAGCGGGCAAATTAAATAAAACTTTAGTAATTTCTATTCCACCGCTCGATTAATAAAATTCAAAAAAGGCATCATCGTTTTATAGGTCGATACAATTGATTTTCGAAGTTGATCCGTCGTAATGTCTTTAGAGTTGATGGGACAAGTGACAAGAAAGCTATTTAATTTTAGATATTCTTCTGCTGGGTGTCCAGGCTCTAAGCCCTTGGGCAAGCGTTTCAATTTATGCTCTTGAGAGAGACCTCCAAAAAGTTCTTTGAATTTTTTATTCGTAATGATTTTAAAAAACTCTTCGTGATTGTATTCAATTTCTTGGCGAATTTTTTTTAGATTTTCGGATTCAGGATTCCATACACCACCACCAATAAAATTTCCCCACTCGCCGCCGGGTTCGATGTGAACATAGATGCCTGATAAGTTTGATTTTTTTCCGCCTTCGTTTATCGATGCCGAAAAATGCGCTTTGTATGGCAATTTGTTTTTACTGAATCTTACGTCTCTGTATATCCGAAAAATACAATCTTTAGGAAGTAACTTTCCGATGGGTGAATTCACTTTACTTAAATCAGAAATTACTTTAGATACAAATTCTTCAAAGTCCATTTTCGCCTTTTCAAATTCGGTGCGATGCTCTTCAAACCAGGTTCGATCGTTATTGTTTTTGAGGTTTTTAAGGAATTGAAGGGTTGATTTTTGAAGCATAATAAGAATCAGTAATTTATTTGCAAATATAAGTACTTGTTTATTAATTATTTAATATAAAATAAAATTTTTCAGATTATGATTTTCGATTATTTCTTTTTTACATTTGTCCTATCACCACGCGTGGTGCATAGTTCAGCTATTTAAAATAACATAAAATCAACATAAAAAAACTGATCTAATTCTTGCGAATTAAAAAATGAAAATTCCAAAAAAAACGGCTAAGCCTAGTGCCGACAAAGCAAAGAAGGCGGTTCCAAGCGGCAAGACGCGTAAGATGGAACCTTTAAAATCAAAAGAACAAAAAAATCAGAAGTTCGATGATTTTGAAGATGTAGATGAAGACAACGATCAATTGGATCCCGAGATGATTGATGAATTTAAGGGTTTTGATGATGATTTTGATGACGACGACGACGATTTATAGTCCGTCACATCTGTACATTGCTCCACCCACATGTTGTTTTATTGAACCCGTAGCACTATCGAAAACATTTACTCTCCCCAAGTAATTTAATACACCGAGGAAAGCGAATACCATCGCTTCCTTAAAATTGACGAGTTCCTTTTCGGGTACTTGCAAATTTTTATTGCTTAATACTTTCATTCTTTCAAGCAGGAATAAATGAAAAGCTCCTCCGCCGGTCACTAAGATTTTTCCATTTGAAGGAATGGATGAAAAAGCATTCGTATGTTGATGGGCGATGTGTTCCACAACAGTTCTACTCAAGTCTTCTACTTTTCCTTCTTTAAGATGGATGCTAAACTCCTTTTCATACCATTCTCGTCCAAGCGATTTTGCTCCTTTCTGCTGATAAAAGGGGAGTGCATTTAAGCGATTTAATAATTCAGGAATAACGCTTCCCGATCTAGCTAACATTCCATCTTCATCAAAAGGTTTACCTACCCTTTGTGCAAGTTCATTGAGCGCCATATTCACTGGACAAATATCATAGGCCACTCTTCGCCCATCTTCCGAAACCATTGAAATATTAGCGATGCCTCCCAAGTTTAAGCAAGCAGCATAATCTGAAAATAAGTAGTGATCACCAAAAGGAACTAAAGGTGCACCTTGTCCACCCAATGCCACATCTTTACTCCTAAAATCACAGACAGTATTAAGTCCAGTTATAGCAGAAATATGAGCGCCGGAACCAATTTGAGTCGTAAAGCTCTTTTCAGGTTGATGAAATAAGGTATGACCATGTGAAGCGATGAGGTCGGGGTGGAGATTATTTTTTTCAATAAATTTTTTAATAAGATCCCCGTAATAGCGTCCTAGTGCCCCATCCATTTCAAATATTTTTGCAGCAGATTGTAAATGTAAATTTTTTAATACCTTCAGCCATTCGTCTGTATAAGAGTAGGTTTCAGTGGCTTCTGTGGTAAAAGTCCATCTATCCTCCACCAAAGAAAAAGTGCAGAAGGCTAAATCGACACCATCCAAAGAGGTGCCCGACATGAGTCCAATGGCCTTGATAACAGGTGATTTTTCGTTTTTTAACATAATGCAAAGGAAAATATTCTTTTAGACAATGGATATAGTCTGTGAAAGGTTTATTTTTGACCTTCAATATTAGACAATATGCTATTTCAATTGAGTGAAGAACATATAATGATTCAACAAGCTGCACGTGATTTCGCACAGCAAGAATTATTACCCGGAGTGATAGAACGTGATGAGAACCAGAAGTTCCCAACTGAACAAATCAAGCGCTTAGGCGAATTAGGCTTTTTAGGAATGATGGTAGATCCCAAATATGGTGGTGGCGGATTAGATGCTATTTCGTATGTATTAGCCATGGAAGAAATTTCCAAAATTGATGCTTCCGCGTCGGTGGTGATGTCGGTGAACAATAGTTTAGTTTGTTGGGGCCTCGAGACCTTTGGATCAGAAGCCCAAAAGCAAAAGTATTTAGTACCCTTGGCAAAAGGAGAAATTATTGGTGCTTTCTGTTTGAGTGAGCCTGAGGCAGGATCGGATGCAACGTCACAGCGTACTACAGCAGAAGATAAAGGCGATTATTATTTATTGAATGGAACCAAGAACTGGATTACGAATGGAAGTACTGCCTCTGTTTACTTGGTGATGGCACAAACCGATGTAGCTAAAGGTCATAAAGGAATTAATTGCTTGATTGTAGAAAAGGGTGCTGCTGGATTTACGATTGGACTTAAAGAAAATAAATTAGGCATCCGCGGATCGGATACACATTCATTGATGTTTCAAGATGTGAAAGTGCCTAAGGAAAATAGAGTTGGCGAAGATGGATTTGGATTTAAATTCGCTATGAAAACATTGACTGGCGGTCGAATTGGTATAGCAGCGCAAGCCTTAGGAATTGCAAGTGGAGCCTATGAACTGGCATTGAAATATTCAAAAGAAAGAAAAGCTTTTGGCAAAGAAATTTGCAATCATCAAGCGATACAGTTTAAGTTGGCGGATATGGCCACGGAGATTGAAGCCGCTCGATTACTTTGCTTAAAGGCGGCTTGGTTGAAGGATACAGGTCAAGATTATAACCAAGCCAGTTCCATGGCTAAA
>CAIXTT010000194.1 GCA_903922455.1 uncultured Bacteroidota bacterium
ACTCGTCCGTAAGTAATCGTTAATGATGTAAGGGTAGTAGCTCCCGTATTTTTAATAGCCACTATAGGTTGATTACAAATCGGATTAAATCTTTCAAATTCTACTCGTGCTGTAGGATTCTTGATATAAGCGACACCAGCATCTAAATTAAAACTCATCGTATCATAACTCACCAATTGATTATTGATTCGATAATTGGAAGTTCCATACGTAGTAGAAGAAGGTAAACTATAATCGATACTGATCAACTGTCCTGGAGAAACTTGAGTAGTGATTTCAAAATCCTTTGTATCTACAACACCACCTGGGCACCATCCTGCACGATCATACACCCAAGTACCACCTTGTGGGTAGATGGGATTGTCGGCACATTCTTTCCAAACATTACGTGATAAATTAGTAACACTATTTAATGTGATGGTATGATTCCGTTGAATGAATTCTCCTTCTTGTCCATGACCACTGATGGCAGAACGAATTTTAAACATATTAGCATCAGGCGACAATTGCAAATTTCGTGGTTCAAAAATAGTATTGTTTAAAATGGCAGCAGAGCCTGCATCTTTCCAAACACCGTTGGGCCAAATCTGTTGTAATGAGCGTACTTTTCGTGCAGGCGTTCCTTCATAAAATACAAAAGTAATATCGTTATCTTCCTGATAGTTTCCCGACTCCATGGCCATAAACTTTCTTCCTTTTAAGATGGGCGCATAATCGGTTACATCAAATTCCCATGTTTTACCGATAAGTCCATTCATGTTTAAGCCCTTTCCATAAGGTGTAATAAAATTAATCAGCTCAATGGCCATTGGTCTCTTCTCATAATAATTAATTTGATTAATGTTTATTACACTCGTTGGCGCAACAGGAAATGAATCGAGCTTCACTCCCATCTCATCATACAAATAGGTGTAACCACCAGCAGCCCAATAAAAATTAGTGTCGATAGGAGCCAGTGAATTATTGACAACCGTATAATGAACTACGGTATTAGCAGGAATCGATGATGAATCCAATACATTGATGGTTTGAATAGACGTATTATAAACCCCTTTCACAAATGTTGTGTTGGGACGATCATTCGACACCAAGAAGTTTCGGAATAAATCCTTTCCTACACGATTTCTCCATGTCATCGAAAACATATTTGCATTATTTCCATGGAGAGATGCATCTGTAATTACATTTCCTGCTCCTTCATCAAACTTATAATACGCTTGCAGATTAGCATAACTGGGATGGCTTACCGAAATGCTGTTGTACATTAAATCCTGCACTGCTGCTAAATTCAATTCTGTATTCCACATACTAAACTCATCCATGTAACCATAATACACAAAGTTATTACTGACTGATCGAGCCAAGTTCATGCGATCGATGTTGATGGCTTTGGTTTTCAAATTTCCTGTATGCCACAATGCACCATTCAAATAAATATTCATGATGCCGGTGGTTGCATTTTTTGTGAACGTCCAGAAATTCCATTGCCCTTCTGTTTCAGCGGTAGTCGCTGCTTTGTTGATGCGATCGTTTCCTGTTCCATCGTTACCACAGTCCCAATAAATACTTCCATCGCTCCATGGCAAATGAATATTGAGTTGACGCGCATTCGTAGCATCTAATGCTTCCATGACACTGGTATTAGCTGGTAAACGGGATGGATTTCCATAACACCAAAACGCCAATGAAATTTGATTACTTATGTTTGCACCAATTGTATTCGGCAATGTAATACCTGCTGTACCGCCATCAATTTCTAAATAACTATCGGCTTGGTTGCTGGTCATTGCAGAAGAAAATGCAGTAGCGTTTCCATTTACATCATTGGCAGCTCCCGCAGTTGCATTCGAATAACTGAACTCGACAATTAAATTAGAAACTCCATCCCAGTTAAACGGATTATAAAAATTAAAACGATTCGTTCCTGTAGAAGAAAAAGTAGAATTTAAAAAATAAACATCTGTAAATCCACTTAGCTCCGGACTGTTTGCATTCAACACCGTTTGCGATGTTGCTTTAATTTTAATCCGCAAATTATTTACTGACGAACCCAAAGAAGAAAGATCTAAACCTAATCCTGTGATATTTCCAGTAGTAAGTCCAGCGGTAGTTAATTCAGCAGCTGTCCATAAATATTGTGTTCTAGCAATACTTCCCGCAGAAAAAGGATGCGTCAATGCAATAGAGCCGGTTCCGCTTTGTGAAAGAGTTTCGCTGATGGTCGACAAATACGTTACATCTTGTTGTGCATACTGCGTATAATTATAGAGTGGAGTTGTAGTATATGGAAAAGTGGTGCCTGACCAGTTACTGATATAATGATCATTGGAAGATTGTATCAGGGAGTCGGTTTGTGTGGAGTCAATCAAATAGGTATAACAATTATAATCCCACTCGCCGCAACCTTGGTTTGGTAATGATTGTGTTGAAATCAACCCATTTTTACAACGCATGCTATACAGCATAATAATTTTCTCATACGTCTTGTTGGAATCAGTTGGAAAAGCGAACATGCCCGAACGCATGGTGGTATCAAATCTAAATGTTCTGACAACGGTGGTGTCACCAGAAAATAAGTCGATAGCTTGTGTGGGTACATTCAGCGTAGACATTATGGCTATACTAACAGCCAAAAGAATGGTGAATAGAGTACTTTTTTTATTCATGGGAGCGTGAAGTTTTATCTAGGTAAAGATAAAAGGAACAAATGAAACGACGAAATCCAATTTATTACAGAATCTTCTGCTTAACATCACTTTCTCAAACTCAGAAAATTCACCTGCTCAATGTATTGAAGAAAATTTAATGGAGCATATCCCTAATTTGCATCCGTAACTTTTATGGGGATATTAATCTCCTCTTCGGAAGCTGGATCCTCCTTTTTATACTTTTCGCCCATCAAAGCAAAATGAGGTCGAAGCTCCAAATCAAATTCGGAAGCGGGTAACCATTCACTAAAAATTTGATTATAGAAAGCGTAGGCATTACTTCTCAACCCCTTAAAAACAAAGACTGCATACATCCCTTCTGGAATTATTAATTTTTCCATTCCTTCAGGAATAACATCCACATTTTTCACTTCAATGGCGGCCCATTTTTCAAATTCATGCTGGGGATTAAACGGACTAAAATAGTTGAGCTCATCAAAAACTTCTAATGAAAAAAGAAATGAATTTTTACCATTTAAAATTTCTTTTTTTCGTGGCATAAATGATTGCCAAAGAAGATGCGTTTCTGCTTTTGCAATGCTCATTCTTCTGTGCATACCGACTACTAATTTAGCAACAAGATATTCTACTCTTGGTGTCAGTTTCATTTTTATTTAGATGGATTTTACGAATGGGAGGAATGATTCCCAACCAAAAGGAAGAGGTCAACTAAATAAATAATTGACCTCTCTTTAGATAGTATTATATTACAAAATATTTACTTTCTAAGCACCTTAAACAATGTTTGTTGTTGCTTTTCATTTACGATAAGCAACTGATAACTTCCTGTAGCGAAACGGCTGATATCGAAATCGTATTCCATCGTATTCTTTATCATTTCTTCGGCGATCATTCTGCCCGACATATCCATCAACTGCAAATGGTAATTATAATTTCCATTGGCAATTCGAATATGTATAGTAGCATTAGATGCCGTAGGAAAAACTTGAATTTCCGTTCCTGAAGATGGATCATTCAATCCTACCGTAGTAACGGTTCTACACGAAGAAGTATCATAACATCCGCTTTGCAACACAATCACTGCATAACTTCCATTGGTTGTTGCTGTATATGTTTTATTGGTCGCTCCTGAGATGGGTGCATAGCCATTATTACAATCGAGCCATTGATACGAGATGCCCGTATGATTTGCGCTTAACACGGCTCCATTTTGAGTCACTGAGGTATCTACTAATAAATTAGAAAGAGTTAGTTGGACGATGGAATCACAGCCGAAAACATTTTGCAACGTATCGTAATAAACTCCACCAACATTAAGAATTGTTCCATTCCAGTTGTATCCTTCATCTGGACATTTAAACTGTGTACTTGACGTTATTAAAGCAGCTCCGCCCACAAAATTGGAATTAGTTCCAGTGAGTGCCATTCCGCCAAAAACTCCATTAATATTTCCTGTTCCGTCAATCAATGATGTTTGGCTGGTATTGTTTCCATTCGCAGTACCTTGATTGAATTTATAATAAAGTTGTAATCCGTTTGCTGTAGCGGTATCAATTCCGTTGATGTGTATACATGTAAGCTCTGCTGGCTGCAATGCTCTGTTCCACAAACTCACTTCATCTACCTTACCCTGAAGATAATAATGCGTGCCTTGATACAATAAATCACCTATGTAAAAATCTTCCGTAGAGATCGTAATAACATCATTTGCTGCTAAGGAATCGGCAATTACTCCATTTTTATATAAACGGATAAATGAACCGTCATAAGTGAAAGCAAGATGTGTCCATGTATTTAAAGTTAACACGGAGGTTGTTAAATCGTAAACAGCCCCTGAGCTTCCGCGAAATCGGGCTTCTACATTCGTTGAAGAATATTGCAATAAATAAAAATCGGCATCCACATTATTTCTAAAGCCTGCGAATCCATCAAAATTAGGAAACGTAGGAGTCGGATTTGTGGGATAAACCCAAGCGGTAAGTGTTAAAGCCGATGAGCCTGCGATTAACGAGGAGGCTGCAGGTACTATAACATTATCATCGATACCATCAAAGGCTAATGCATTATTTTGCGCCTGAGTGTTTGCAGCGAATATTAAAGCTAGTAGACATACTATTCCATAGAATTTTTTCATGTTGGATCAATTTATTGAAGGGTAAAAATAGAGAATTTGTATTTAAATTCCACAAAAACTATATTGTTTTGCAGCTACCCGAAGGTGGCGATTTCGGAGCGATTCACTGTCAACCAAGCACAAACTTTGATAGAAGCACAAAGCTTGATTTAACCACTGAACCGCCACGTTGGGGTAGCTGCTGTTATGGTACGTTGCAAATATATTGTCGAAAGGCAACTTGAACACACATGTTATAGACCTCTTAAAACAGAAATATTTACTAACAGCACTTTATATTTTACAATAAATTTCCTTAAATTTGGTCTTAATTAATTCTTAAACTATGTTAACAAAAGATCGATATTCCAAAACATTTCTTGTGATGTCAGGGAGTGCATTATTGTCAGCTTATTTATATAGAAACGGGAAAGGGAACTTAGCGGCAGCAGCATTCATTCCATTCATATTTTCAAGTGGCTACCTAGCTTATTTATTCACTCAACCCGCAAAATTACATTTGTCTGATGAGCAAAAAATGCGACTTAATCCCGAATACAAAGGTGAAAATGATTGTAAATGCAGTCGGCAAGAGAAAACTGAAGTTGATGGAATAAAAGTCAAAGGCAAACGATACAAATTTGTCAATGGAACTGATGTTTGCATGAACGAAAAAGACGAAGTTGTACCTTGTGGATTTGGATCTTCAATCATGCAATTTGTCGGTGGTGGTGGACTTGAGCCTAAGTCTATTCAGTCCGATAATTGTTGGTTATAGTTTCTGAGCTACAATTTACCATAACGTTTTGCAGCTACCCGAAGGGCGGGACTTTTACCACAAAACTTGATTTGAAATACTAATGTTTGTTTAACCAAAAAACTGTCTTTGGAACACGAAATCCCGCCTTTTGGGTAGGTGCTGTTAGCAGCAGTAATTTTATTTCTCTGCAATTCCATAACCGATATATTTCCAATTTTCAGGGCATACTTTATTTAATATTAATTCGTCAATTGTTGACAGCAAATTTCGCTGACTTTCGTTTCTTCCAAATGTTCCAATTACACCATTGGTCATAATTTGGTAGGATGAAAAGTCTTTAAGAAATTCTTTCATTTCTTTTACAGAAACATATCTCCAAGAACTTCCCCAGTTAACAAATCGTTTTCTCAGTCGCTGGTGAAAAGGAGAAGCACTTAGATTTTCTGCAAACAAAAGTTTTCCACCTGGTTTTAATGCTTTATATATTTCTTTGAAAACCTTTTGTTGAATTTCATAATTGTCGTTACTCCCAATTCCTCCAATGATTGATTTGAATACTATAATGTCAAAATAATTTTCATATGGAATGTTCGTAGCATCAATGTCTTGGTATTTTATAAACGAAGATACATCATGTCGCAAGTGAAGTTGTTCCGCGGTATTTTTAACATCTTTCAGGTCAGAGCAAACTGTCGTTTTACCTTTTAATGCAAGCCAAAGAGAAAGTCCGCCTTCTCGTCCACCAAGCTCAAGTCCGTTTTGAATTTTGTCCCATTCAATATTGCTGTCCCAATATGAGACAGCTTTTGACCAAGATTTTATGTCCCATTGTATAATGTCTTTTGTTAATTTTTTTGTCATTGTGTAGAGTTTGTTTTTATTGTTGCTAACACTAGTATAAGCGATAAAAAAATCCCTTTTAAAGTTAAATTTACTTGTATTACTGAAGAGTTGTCAACTACCACTTCAGGAAGCAATAAACAAAATTATAATAAGGCTTCTTTTCCTTTTGACTTCTTTTAATAGCAATAATTATGGAATCATATATAACAAACCAACACTTATTCCATTACGTTGATAGCGTTGTTTCTCCTTTGCTCCAGCTTCCATTTTAGTAATTGAATACTGTGATGAGGGACGCAAAAGAAGTCGACACCGTGTGTTAAGTAAATAACTTATTTCAATACCTGCTCTTGCATTCAAAGTAAACTGATGCTTATTGTATTTTTTGATGGAGGAATATCCACTTTCATCTTC
>CAIXTT010000195.1 GCA_903922455.1 uncultured Bacteroidota bacterium
TACATTGACGAAAAAGTAGTTGGCAAGACGAGTTTGGAAGACTGCCGTCACATTGCTATGGCGACCATTCACAAAGTGGACGTATTAGCAAGTTGGAACTTTAAACATATCGTAAACCTTGACAGAATAAAGGGCTACAATTCTATGAATTTACGACTTGGATATTCAATGATTGAAATAAGAAGCCCCAAAGACTTGGTAAATTATGGAAACGACTAAAAAAGAAAAACAGTTTGACGCTGTAAAAATGATGCGAGACATCAGAGACAAAATCAGTTCTGAAACACAGAATATGACTTTTGACGAATTAAAAGCGTATATCAAACAAAAACTTGACGACAACAAAACAAAACTCGTTGGGCAGCAATAATGACGAAAGAAGGCACTACTGCTAACAGCACCTAAAAGAAATTGACGTCCCGAGGCTTCGGGACAGTGCTCCGCAAAAACTCCCGCTAGCTATGGGGATGTGGTTCAACAAACATTCGTTCTTCGTATGAACATCTGCCTGCCGGCAGGCAGGTGTGTGGTAAATCCCGATAGCTATCCATCGGCCTCCAAAGGCTTGCCGACGGCGCTGCGGGACGCCACCTTCGCCAAGCCCGAAACAGTCAAACTGTCTAAGAACTCACCTTCTTTTGTTCAATACTTTTTATAACTATTTTATATTGATTGGAAGATGTTTTGTATTTTAAAATATGCAATTTATACAGGGAAACAATAGAAGCCAACACATTCTTTTTCCGGATTCGTTAGATCAGTTTGTGGACCAGGAAAACGAAGTACGTATCATCGATCTTTTTGTTTGGGCCAGTGCAGATGTTGGACGCATGTTCATCGCTTACAATCTGCGTAGAATTTTAAATATTTTAGACCAGGATATCCTAAAAAATTTCTTCCAAGAGCTTGCCTTTTTCCTGCAAATAGTCGCCTTTGTAGAAGCATTTCTCTTTCCCAGGACGCACGCAAAATTTTCGACCAACTGCACTATTAATTTATATTAACCTTGCTTGTACGGGCTTTAAATCAGCTATATTTGTTAAGTAAAGGGAGTTATTAGACGGACTGACGTTAGCGGCAAGGCTTTACGACTGTGCTGGCTTGAATACAAGAGTGTTAATTGACTAGATAAAAAATCATGTTGAAATGAAATTAATACAAGTTTTTATTTGCGCTATACTTTTTGTCTCATGTCAAGGAGGCTTAAGTACAAGCAATCTTGAAACATTGTTAGACAAAAATGAAAATCAATTGAAAGAGGTTGCCAATCAATTTTTAAAACACAAAGAGATTGATTGGATTATTATCACCAATAACATTGACAGTAATTGTCAATCAGTAAATTAATGGTCAAATTGTCCTACAATTGATTCAAAATAGGAAACCTGGAGTGATAGCCTAAAGAATGATATTTATCTTAATTCAATAACTGAAGTTCTTAAACATGAAAATATCGATTCTAATACATATAATTATTTTCATGAGTTTTTAGGATATCATCAACTGAATAGTATTTCACATGGTTATTTTCCATGCGAAAATTGCGTGGAATTTGAATCATATCGTAGTGGCTTGCGCTATTACACAGTTCAGCCCAACAATTTGGAAGAAAACTATGAGTATTTGTATGTAGAAAGAATTAATGCTAATTGATTTGTTTATACTAGAGATTGGAATTAGATGAAAAATATAAATGAGAAAATTTAAAAGGAGAGCCATTCATCCGCAGAAAGGCACGAGCGCATAACAGCACATTTGCAATAGGCGAGGTTTAGCTTCGCTGATTTTCAATTCGTGTTCCAAAGATAGTTTTGTAGTTAATCACCCGCCAAAGGCGGATTTCAAATCAAGTTTTGTGGTGAAAATTCTGCCTTTCGGGTAGCTGCAAAAGCTTGCAGCTTGTGGCTTGCATGCAACAAGAAACCATCTAGCAAACAACATCTAATCGAGAAGCTTCGAAAGCAACTCCTATTGCTTTACTAATTTGGTAAATACACGCTTTCCATCCAAGGTGGTAAGTCGAAGATAAAATACTCCTGCTGCAGATACCTCCGGACGCAAGGTAAAAGCCATCCGCCCAGCAGATACTTTTTGTACCGTTTCCCATACTCTGCCACCACTTAGTGTGAAGAGTTCGGATTTTAATTGTGTTTCCGTTGGAAATTGCATCAGTAATGAAAGTTCTTGTTTAAATGGATTCGGACCTAACTGAATTAATTTAAATTCGTTTAAATTTAACTCTAAAATAAATGTAAGCGGCGCAAAAACTTCTTGTTCGCTATTGAAGTCAACTTGCGTTAATCGGTAATAACTTGTTCCAGAGAAAGGTTCATCATCCGTGAATGAATATTTACTGGATTCTGGAGTGGTACCTGCACCTTTTATTCGACCCAATTGTTCGTATTGCATTCCATCCCAACTTCGCTCAAGTAAGAAATAATCATTGTTTAGTTCGGATGCCGTTTCCCATAACAAAAGCGCTTTTTCATTGGTTTCTTTTACAATAAATGATTTTAACACTACAGATAAGGGACTGTTTTCTGATCTATAAGGAATGAACGTTGTGGGTAATGATCCATTTATTTCACGAGCACAATTGATAACTCTATTCGAAAGAAACTTAGCTACGGATGAAGAAATAGAATCTCCAGTAATTGAGATTGAACGAGTAGGTAAATTAATAATTGTTTCATCATCGACACCACCACCGGTAACTTCTGCCTGACTTACAGCCTCCGCTTTTGCGTTTTCAGATGTACCTAAATTGTTAAACACAATTAAACAAGCGCTTGCTATTGCAGCCATGCTTATAGACAAAATAATTTTTCGATATATAGTTTTTTGCTTTGTGCTAACTTGTAATTTAAATTTATTTCTTCTCACGACAAATATGTTTTTATTGAAAGTTTTATTCTACGCGTAAGCATGTAAAAAGTTTCATGCGTTGCTGATGTGAATGGTAAAAATGAAGGGAGTTGCGTCACCCCTCATTATTCCGTATCTTTGTACCATCAGAAGCGTGGTTTCTATCGTTGATGCAAGATATTTCTTCACACACGCAAACCCTCTCGGTTTTAATAGAAATTGCCCCTAAGGCCACTCATACGCAATCATGATCGAATTTCATGATTTTAAACGTATGGTTATTAATTAATTATGAAATTTAGTGATTTAAATTTGCTTCCTCAAATTTTGGACGCATTACATGAAAAGGGGTATCGTGAACCAACACCCGTACAAGAACAAACAATTCCTGCTGTAATGGCGGGCAGAGATGTGCTCTCTTTAGCGCAAACAGGAACAGGTAAAACAGCCGCTTTCGCATTGCCCATCTTACATATTTTAGGAACATCTACTCCTCCAAAAGGAATTAAAGTGTTAGTGTTAGCCCCTACACGTGAACTTGCCATTCAAATCTATGATAATTTCAGTGCTTACGGAAAATCATTGCCGTTTAGAATGGCGCTCATTTATGGTGGGGTAGGTCAAAGGAATCAAGAACAAGAATTGAGACGTCATCCCGCCATTGTCATTGCGACGCCGGGTCGATTAATCGACTTGTACAATCAAGGTCATTTGCGATTGGGTGAGGTAGATGTGTTGGTGTTGGATGAATGTGATCGTATGTTGGATATGGGCTTTGCAAGAGACTTAAATAAAATTTTGGGACTACTTCCGAAAAAGCGTCAAACATTATTATTCAGTGCAACCATGCCTAATGATATTCGCACGATGGCAGAAAAGCACATGTCCGATCCCGTTAGAGTGCAAATTGTGGCCGATGAAAATAATCTTCCTAAAATTCGTCAACGCATGTATTATGTGAATCGCGATCAACGACAACATTTATTGTTGGATGTGTTGGAGAAGGAACCCGCAGAGCAAGCATTAATTTTTACCAGAACAAAAAGAGGTGCCGATCGTTTATCAAAAATTTTAACCAAAGAAGGTCATCCTGCACAAGCTATTCACGGAGATAAATCACAAAATCAAAGAGAAAAAGCATTGCAATCTTTTAAAGCACATAGCTTAAAAATTTTAGTAGCAACCGATTTGGCCTCTCGTGGTATTGATGTGAAAGAATTAGATTTAGTAATCAATTTTGATATGCCTGCAGATGGCGAAACGTATGTGCATCGTATTGGTCGTACTGGAAGAGCCGGAAGAGAAGGAGTATCTGTGAGTTTCCGCGGATATGATGATGCAGACGTAGAAAAAGAATTGATAAAAAAATATGGCAATGAGTTGGAAATTATTCGCAAGCATAACTTTTTACAAGATGGCGTGCTGCTCGCTCCTGATCCTGCTTTAGCTGCTAAAAACCGTCAAGGCCCACGCAAACCAACACCTTCTGGTCCATCCAGAAACACAGCTGGCAGAAAAGCATCTTTTAGAAAATAGAGAAAGGATCACTTTCTTAGATTATAATTTTAAGAATTTCTTTATGATAATTGTTTTAGATTGACACCTCCGAATATTTATTGTAATTTTCGGAGGTAACATTTATTCTATTGATAAAGCAATTTATCGTTACCTTCAATCAATTCCTCCCATTCAAAATAATACCGACCCGGTTTTGATTTCTGCAAAGTAAATCATACTTTTATTGTATGATTACTCGAGGCGAAGTAAGGAAGTGGGCTCTTTCCTTTGATGGTGTTTCTGAAGAACCTCGTTTTAATAAAACATCATTTCGAGTAAAAGGAAAAATAGTTGCAACGTTGAATCTTGAACACGACCGAGCTTGTGTTCGATTATCTCCTATTGATCAAGATGTGTTCTGTTCTTTTAAAGAATATGTGATCTATTCTGTCCCAAATGCTTGGGGAAAAAGTGGGTGGACATTAATAAATTTAAAGAAAGTTCGAAAGGATATGTTCAAAGATGCACTAACAAGCGCTTATTGCTTTGTAGCACCTCCTAAGTTATCTTCTAAGTATTTAAAGTTGGAATAGTTTAAATTAAATCGAATCTTTTTTGTACATTTGTATTGGAAAATATATGTAAAACTACCATGAAAAAAATAATAACTTTATGTTTATTGATGAGTTTAGGTTTTAATTCTTATTCTCAAACGCAAAAGTCGGCATCTAAAAAGGCGGGTCCAGTGAAAGCTGCGGCGCCACAGGCAAAATCAACAAAGTCAAACGAGCTTTCGACTTCAACGGAAGCCCAGAATGATGTTGGTGCTTCGAGTATTGACGAAATGAATGCTAAGTGGATGGCATACATGACTCCTGGCAAAGAGCATGACATGTTAAATAGTCAAGCTGGAAGCTGGTCTGAAGAAATTACAATATGGTCATATGCTGGTGCTGAGCCGATGATGAGTAATGCTAAAGTTAAAATTGAAATGATTCTGGATGGACGCTATCAGCAGTCTACACACACTGGAGAATTTGAAGGGATGCCTTTTAATGGAATAGGTCTAGTTGCATTTGATAATGCATCTAAAAAATATTATTCTTCATGGGTTGATAATAGGAGTACTGGATTATTATTTAGTACTGGAACAGTAGATCCTAAATCTAAAGGCCTTGTATTTCTTGGGGAACAACCCGATTTTATCACTGGAAAAATGATGAAAGTTCGAGAAGTGATGACACAGTCTGGTGATAGCGAAATGAGCATGGAAATGTATAATACCCCTCCTGCAGGAAAGGAATTTATGAGCATGAAAATAGTGATGAAGAAAAATTAATTTGAATCAAATTAAAAGACAGCATAAAAACGTATTGTTTTTATGCTGTCTTTGTTTTAGGAAGTTTTAACTTAGTAATTTTTAATTTTTTATTTCATTAAATTTACAATATAGTTGTTTACTCGAATTAATGAAAAGCAATAAACCAGCACTCAGTTTTATTTTTATTACTATGCTGGTGGATATCATTGGGCTGGGAATTATTTTACCCGTATTGCCAGCACTCATTCAAGAATTAACAGGAGGCACTGTTAGCGATGCATCCAAGTATGGTGGTTGGATGATGTTTGCGTATGCCATCATGCAGTTTTTGTTTTCACCCATCTTAGGCGGCTTGAGTGATCGTTTTGGAAGAAGACCTATCTTATTAATTTCTCTTTTTGGATTTGGATTGGATTATTTATTTCTTGCATTTGCACCCACCATCGCATGGTTGTTTGTAGGTCGACTTTTATCAGGAATATGTGGCGCAAGCATCACCACAGCAACAGCGTATATTGCAGACATTAGTACTCCCGAAAAACGTGCTCAAAATTTTGGTATTGTGGGAATGGCATTTGGAATCGGATTTATTGTAGGTCCCGTAATCGGTGGTGTTTTGGGAGAGTTTGGTTCTCGTATTCCTTTTTTCGCAGCAGCAGGATTGACGTTTTTAAATTGGGTGTATGGTTATTTTGTTTTGCCCGAATCATTAAGCGTAGAGAACAGAAGAAAATTCGAATGGAAAAGAGCCAATCCCATCGGTTCATTAAAACATTTAGGACGCTATCCGGTTATTTTAGGATTGGTAGCTTCTTTGGTTTTAGTCTACATTGCTGCTCATGCCGTGCAAAGTACTTGGACATTTTTTACCATCGAAAGATTTAGTTGGAGTAAAGCGATGGTTGGTTATTCTTTAGGAATGGCTGGACTCTGCGTCGCAATCGTTCAAGGTGGATTAATTCGAATCATTAATCCTCGTCTCGGTCCTAACCGCTCCGTTTACGTAGGGATGATGATGTATGCAGTCGGTTTATCCTTGTTTGCTTTTAGCAATCAAGGATGGATGATGTTCGTCTTCTTGATTCCCTATTGCTTAGGTGGAATTGCCGGCCCATCGTTGCAAGGAATTATTTCTAACCAAGTGCCCGCAAATGAACAAGGCGAATTGCAAGGCGCCCTTACCAGCTTAATCAGCGTAACCTCTATTATAGGACCACCCTTAATGACGAATCTATTTGCTTTTTTTACAAAGAAAAATAGTGTCATCTATTTTCCGGGAGCAGCATTTATGATGGGAGCAATCTTAGTTTCAATCAGTGGATTTCTAGCATGGAGAACTTTATCAGGAAGATTTATCAAGCAACAAAGTGAAAAATGAAGACGATCTTAATATATAAGCGATTAATTTATTTTGTTTTCCTATCGATGATATTCGGATCAGTAAATGCACAATCTGTTTTTAAGATGCCTGTTTTTTACGGAAAAACAATCGATAACAAAACCATCGATAGTACGTACTTCAAAAATAAAATTACGTTCATTAGCTTTTTCTATATTGGATGCGGACCCTGCATGAAGGAGATTCCTGTACTCAATAAATTAAATGATCATTTTAAAGGTACAAAGTTTCAACTATTAGCCATTGCACCGCATACGCCATCTCAATTAATTTTATTCAATAGCATTGATTCTGTTTCTGGAAATGCCACAGCAAAACGGTATCGAACAGAATCTATACGTTATCCCATCCTTCCCGAATGTCAAGAAGATGGGAGCACTGGGATGAGTCCAAAATGCTATACGATCTCTTCTAAATTTGGGGTGAATTCGTATCCAACTTCTGTCATTATCAATGAAAAGAATGAAATATTAATGACCACCGAAGGCTTTCCCATGCGTCAAAATGACGAAGAAACACTGCAAGAGATGATCAAAATGATAGAGGGATATTTAAAGTAAACCTCTCTTTGTTATTATTGGTCGATGATTTTACACTTCCTGTCGGTTGATGCTTTTTTGTATGCCTCAAAATATTAATTTAGCCATGAATCCTTTCTTTGTTTGGCGTACTTGCTTTTGGAATGAAATTAACACGTCTATAAAGGGAAACGATAAAGTAAATGGTAAACTATTAATCGATTAATATATTAAAATCATGTTTAAAAGAATTATTGTATTAGCACTACTGCTGTTGATGGTCTCGCCATCCTTCTCACAAAAGAAAAATTCAGGAACAGGAGCTTCAAAAGATTCCGTTTTTAATTCAGGCATCCTCAGCGGATTTACGTTTCGCTCTATCGGTCCTGCTGTCACGAGTGGTCGTGTCTCCGATGTTGAAGTGAATCCAAATAATATCAATGAGTATTATGTAGCTGCAGCCTCGGGTGGAGTATGGAAAACAACCAATGCAGGGATCACCTACTCGCCTGTTTTTGATAAGGAAGGATCTTACTCGATAGGCTGTGTAACCATTGACCCAAATAATACAAATATAGTTTGGGTAGGAACAGGCGAAAATAATAATCAACGCAGCGTCGCTTATGGCGATGGTGTTTATAAGTCGGAAGACGGTGGTAAGAGTTGGAAAAATGTGGGACTTAAAAATTCTGAACATACCGGAATGATTGTAGTCGATCCTTCCAATTCAGATGTGGTTTATGTTGCTGCTTACGGACCTTTGTGGAGTGCCGGCGGCGATCGTGGTATTTATAAAACGACAGATGGTGGTAAAACATGGAAGAATATTTTATCGGTGAGCGAGCATACAGGCTGTAATGAAATTCACATGGATCCAAGAAATAATAATGTTTTGTATGCAACTGCGCATCAACGTCGTCGTCAAGGATTCACTTACATCAGCGGCGGACCCGAATCCGGAATTTATAAAAGCACCGATGCAGGTGTTACTTGGAATAAAATTAATAAGGGCTTACCCGAAGTTGATTTAGGAAGAATTGGAATGGGTGTGTCGCCCGTGAATCCAGATGTGTTGTATTGTATGGTGGAGGCCGGTGATAAGAAAGGCGGCACCTATCGGTCTACCGATCGTGGCGCTAGTTGGGAAAGACGTGGGGATCTAAATACAAGTGGAAATTATTACGTTGAAATATTTTGTGATCCAAAAGATGTAGATAAACTTTTCTCGATGGATTTTTTCATCACGGTTTCTGCCGATGGTGGTAAATCATTTAAAACGTTAGGAGAAAAATATAAGCACGTAGATAATCACGCGCTTTGGATCAATCCAAAAAATACCAATCATCTGTTAGCCGGTTGTGATGGTGGTTTGTACGAGACATTTGATTACGCTGCGAATTGGGAGTTTAAAACAAATTTACCAATCACTCAGTTCTACAAAGTAGCTGTAGATAATGCAACGCCGTTCTATAACGTTTACGGAGGTACGCAAGATAATAATACATTGGGTGGTCCTTCCAGAACGATAAGCGCAAACGGAATTCATAATATGGATTGGGTGATCACCACAGGTGGAGATGGATTTGAAACGGTAATAGATCCAAAAGATCCAAATATTGTTTATTCTGAATCACAATATGGCGGTCTTGTGCGCTATGATAAGAAAAGCGGAGAAGCCCTCGATATTAAACCCGTGGAAGGGGAGGGCGAACCAGGCTTAAGATGGAATTGGGATGCACCTATTATCATTTCTAAGCATACGAATACACGTCTTTATTTTGGAGCCAATAAATTATTCCGTACCGATGATCGTGGTGAAAACTGGATAGCCATCAGTGGAGATTTGTCTCGTCAAATTGATCGCAATAAATTACCGGTGATGGGGAAAGTGTGGAGCATGGATGCAGTTGCAAAAAATCAGTCGACAGATATTTACGGACAACTTGTTTCTATTGCTGAATCTCCATTCGATGAAAATCATTTGGTAGTCGGAACGGATGATGGACTCATTCAAGTGACCACTGACGGTGGAAAGAATTGGACAAAAATTGAATCTTTCCTTGGGGTACCCGATCGTACGTATGTGAATCAAATTGTGGCATCACGACATGAGATGAATGTTTTCTATGCAACGTTTAATCATCATCGCTATGGTGATTTCAAACCGTATATTTATAAGAGTGTGGATGGTGGACGAACTTGGTCATCCATCTCCAATAACTTGCCTGAAAGAGGAAGTACGTATTGCATGGCAGAAGATCCTATCAACAAAAATCTGCTTTTTGTAGGAACAGAATTCGGGGTTTATTGCAGTATTAATGGCGGTAATCGTTGGGTGCAAATGAAAGGCGGACTTCCAACCGTTGCGGTTCGTGATATGGAAATTCAAGAGCGTGAAAGTGATTTGGTGCTTGCCACTTTCGGAAGAGGATTTTATATTTTGGATGATTATTCTCCTCTGAGAAAAATGAAAGTAGAAGATTTAGATCAAGTGGCAACTATTTATCCAATAAAAGAAGGTGTTCAATTCATAGAGTATCAAGAACATGGATTTCCGTTGAAAGGATTTTTAGGCGAAAGCTTTTATACTTGTGAGAATCCAAAGCAAGGAACAATGTTTACTTATTATTTAAAAGACGATATCAAAACAATTAAGGAGAAGAGACAAGAGATGGAGAAAGGAAAAATAAATAAAGGGGAACCTGTTTATTATCCATCTGCCGATTCTATTCGATTGGAAGATAATCAAACAGAACCTTATTTAATCTTCACGATTAAGGATGCTAACGGTGTATCTATACGAAATTTGAAGGCAGCACCTAAAAAGGGATTAAAGCGTCTAAATTGGGATTTACGTTATGCCGCTACGAACCCAGTTAATTTTTATAATCCTGATCCCAACAATCCTTGGGATCAAAGTCCAGTAGGTGCAATGGCAATGCCTGGAAACTATACGGTCACTCTCAGCAAGGTGGAGGATGGGATCACCACCGAGATAGCACCGTCTCAGCCTTTTACGTTGAGAAGTTTAAACTTAAATACATTTAGTGCAACGGATAAAAAAGCGTATGAAGAGTTCTGTAAAGAGGTTTCGGAATTGCGCAGGGTGTTGGGAGGAACGAATGAATATCGAAATGAAATTAATTATAAATTGAAGTTTATTAAGCAAGCATTGATAGAAACACCGAGTACGACTCCGGCTCTTGTGAAAAGCTTGAATGATATTCAAGTTCGAATGAATGCAATTAATTTAAAACTGTTTGGAGATGGTTCACTAGCTAAACGCGAATTCGAAACAGCTCCTTCTATCAACGATCGAGTAGGAACCATTGAATATGGAATGTGGAATACAACCACCGCTCCCACCGGCACATTTCGTAAATCATTTGCCATTGCAGAAAAGGAATTGAAACAAGTATTGTTAGATTTGAAATCAGTGGGGTCAGAAATATCGAATGTCGAGAATGCATTAGAGCAAGTAAAAGCTCCTTATACTCCAGGTAGAATACCAGGTGGAAAGTAAAATTTCAATTTAAATATTACCTACTTCAATTCGTAAAATAATTTCTTTAACTCCCCTCTCCATCCTTGTCCTCGCCTTCAGGAGAGGATGAAGAGGGGGCGCGAAGCAGGTCCTGCCAGCCGGCGAAGGGAGAGGCTTGGA
>CAIXTT010000196.1 GCA_903922455.1 uncultured Bacteroidota bacterium
CTGAGTTTTTGTGGGGTGATAGACTTGATTTTGCCTAAGTAATCGTTTAAATAATTGATTTCTAAATTATTGAGTAGTAGCATTTTTTGCTTTTCAGCCAAAGCGAAGGGACCATCAATACTCCGTTGGAATGCACCCGTGAGGTAATTTTTTACTAGTGTTAGTTCCTCATTGTTAATATCTTCTGTTCTTAGTCGGTTAATTTCATGGTATATTTCTTTTACCGCTGCTTCTCGTACGTCAGCCCCAACTTCAGTGGTGATAAAGAAGTAGCCATCAAAATTATTACTCACTAGCCCTGATCCAATTCCGTAAGTATATCCTTTGTCTTCACGAATATTAGCCATTAACCTCGACCCAAAATAGCCACCTAAAATGGTATTTAATACACTAAAAGCAATGAAGTCTGGATGGTGACGAGTAAATAATCTTCTACCGATGCGAATGGCAGATTGAATCGCATCCTCTTTTTCAATAAACTTTTTTGTAGGAACATAGGCTTCAGGCGCTATCGATAGAAGATCTCCATTCTTTAAACCCATTTTATCAATGGTATTTATTATTTCTTGAATTAATTTTTCATTCGCTAATCCAGAAACGATAACTGCTTTCAACCCATTCTTGTATTTTTTCTCGTGGTAATCTTTAAGTATAACGGTATCGAGTAAATCGTAATCTTCAGGTTTTGTGACTCTACCATAGGGATGATTTTTTCCAAACAGTGTTTCACTGAAATTAATTCGCGCTAAATAATCAACTTTCGTAAGGTTAACCGAAAGTCGTTGCTTGCCTTGCTGTTTATACGTTTGAATTTCTTTTGATGGATAAAGCGGTTGTGTAATGATTTCTTGAAAGTAGGGTAGGGTATTACTTACAAATTTATTGAGCGAAAACAAGCTGATACTCGACCAGTCTACACCATTTTCGGAATGCAAATACGATCCGTAATAGTCGAGCGCTTCTGCAATTTCAGAGGAGGAATGAAGCGTGCTTCCTTCATCCATTAAATCATTCGTTGCAGTGGATAGTAATGATGAACTCGCTGCAGCATTTCCGGCTGCAAATATTAATTCTATTTTTACAACTTCCTGCGTGCCTTCACAAATATTATAAACCGGCGTACCGTTTTTTAATTTATAACTTTGTGGTGTGTGAAGATGAATCGCATTGGGAATTGAAATTTCTGGAGGATTTATTCGATCGAGCATTTTATTTTTTTGCGTGGTATTTTAAGATGGAACAATTTTCTTTTATGAGAATATTTTTTGCAACCTGCATGATTTGCTCTATAGTTACTTGATTATAGTACTCCGCTTGCTTGTTACAATCAGAAGCATCACCGAGCAATTCATAATAAGCTAAGTTAAGCGCTTTGTTTGCAATTCCCATTTCTGAAAATTCCAAATACGCTTCTACTTTATGTTTTATTTTAGTGATTTCTCTTTCGTCAATTTCGACTTTTATTTTTTCGAGTTCTTCCCAGATGGACTTTTCTGCATCTTCCATGGTGATGGAATCTACTAATTTTCCTTCAATGAAAAATAAACTTTTATCTAAGTCACCCGACATGTAAGCATGGATCTCCGTAAAAATATTTTTCTCTTTTACGAGTTGTTGATGGAGTCGAGATGATTTTCCGCTCGATAAAAGATCGGAGAGCATGTCCGTCGCAAAAAAATCTTTATCAGTGCGCGCACAACAATGCCACGCCATATAAATATGGGAGTTAGGAACTTCTTTTTCTACTTCTTGAATTCTTGTTTCCGTTTGTATCGGTTCAACCGGGAGCATTCGTGCAGGTACATCCGCCATCGGAATGGGTTCAAACCATTTTTTGCACAAGGATTTTATTTGTTCTAATGTACAATCACCCGATACACTTAATATCGCATTGTTAGGTGCATACCACTTTTTGAAAAATCCTTTTACATCTTCTAACGTAGCGTCTTCAATATGTGCTAATTCTTTTCCAATGGTTGCCCAACGATAAGGGTGAACTTTATACGCTAATGGTCGCATCAACAACCATACATCACCATAAGGTTGATTCAAGTATCGTTGTTTAAATTCTTCAATGACAACGGATCGTTGAACTTCTAAACTTTTTTCTGAAAAAGCTAAACTTAACATGCGATCACTCTCTAGCCAGAATCCCGTTTCAATATTTTGAGATGGAATAGTTAAATAATAATTGGTGATGTCGTTATTGGTAAATGCATTGTTTTCTCCACCTGCAATTTGTAACGGTTCGTCGTAAGAAGGGATGTTGATGGAGCCTCCAAACATTAAATGTTCAAAAAGATGAGCGAATCCCGTTTTATCGATTTGTTCATCGCGTGCGCCCACTTTGTAGAGAATATTCAATGCCACCAACGGTGTTGAATGATCTTCGTGTACAATGACAGTTAATCCATTGTTAAGCGTAAATTTTTCGTATGCTATCATGTTCCTTCTAGTCGATTATAGTTGACACAGTCTGTTTTTTTCTTGATTAAATTCATTCCAAATTTCGGCAACAATTTCTGCCGCAGGAAGAATGTTGGTAATAGAGGATGAAACTTGTCCAATTTCTAATTCTCCTTCTTGCATATCACCTTCAAACATTCCTTTTTTAGCTCTTGCTCTTCCTAAAATATTTTTTAGTTCTTCCGCCGTTGCACCTCTAGCTTCAGCTGCTGCAATTTGTTGGTAGAATTCATTTTTTACAAGCCTTACCGGTGTAAGTTGTTTTAACGAAAGTTGAGTGTCGCCTTCTTTTGCATTTACCACTTTCTGTTTAAAATGATCATGCGCCGACGATTCATGAGAGGTAACAAAACGAGAACCAATTTGAACGCCTTCTGCACCTAAAGCAAAACAAGCTAGCATGGCTTTCCCGCTACCAATTCCTCCTGCTGCAATGAGTGGAATAGAAATATGGTCGCGTATCATGGGAATTAAACATAAGGTAGTTGTTTCTTCTCTTCCATTGTGACCTCCCGCTTCAAATCCTTCTGCTACGATGGCATCCACTCCCGCCTGCAACGATTTCTCTGCAAATTTTTTATTGGCAATGACATGCACTACTTTTATTCCTTCTTTTTTTAAAGTGGATGTCCACGTAGCTGGATTCCCTGCTGAAGTAAAAACAATGGGCACTTTTTCGGAAATAATAATGTCCATGTGCTCTTCAATATTTGGATAAAGCAAGGGCACATTCACTCCAAAAGGTTTCGTCGTATTAGCTTTACATTTTTGAATATGTTCTTTCAATACATCCGGGTACATGGATCCAGCGCCGAGTAATCCAAGCCCGCCCGCATTACTAACGGCTGTGGCTAACCGCCATCCACTACACCAAATCATTCCTGCTTGGATAATGGGATATTCAATTTCAAAAAGTTCAGTAATTCTATTTTTCATGATAAAGGATCTACTATTCTTTGGTGACTTATCCATCCCCATATTTCTAAGCGTGCTTTTAATCGTGATCCAATTTCTTTGATCACAAACCATCTAGGAATTCCGCCTGGGTAACCTCCTGCTTCATATCCGTAGGCATTCAATCCTAATTGATCTGCCATCCACAACGCTCTTTTCAGATGGATATCTTGAGAAATAATAACAACCGGTTCATCTCCGTAATGGTTTTTATAAAACATTAATGTTTCATAAGTATCTGCGCTATTGGGGTCTAAAATACAAACACTATCTGGAACTCCTTTAAGCACTATAGCGTCGAGGAGATCATGTGCTTCTTGGTACCAACGATCATCTTCATAGCCGCTGAGTATCAATTTCATGTGTGGATACTGTTGCCAGAGCGAGGCGCTGTAATCGACTCTGCCTAAAAAAGCATAATTCTGTCGACTCCCAGTTGGATAATATTTCCCTGCACCAGGAACTAAAATAAAACGAATCGAATCGAGTTGCTCCTTTTTCACCATATGTTTCTCTCCCCAGCTGGAAAAAGAATAATAGTTTAAAAAGGCAACGATGGTAAAACCAGTAATAAGATAAAGAAAGAGTTTGATCGGTTTCATTGAACGCGAAAATAGGGAATTGGGCTGCAACTTTTAATTTCTTCTCATTTAGTTTTAACCCTTTATTTGTGCAATAAACTTCTTGTTGATTTATTCATTTAATACGCGATAAAGATTTACTTTTACACCGGTATGAAAATCATCATTCCTGTTGCCGGTATTGGTTCGAAACTTCGTCCACATACACACACACAGCCTAAAGCCTTAGTTCCCGTTGCAGGGAAACCCATCTTGTCGCATATCGTGGACTACCTGATTGCAGGTGGATTCAATGAATTTATTTTTATTATCGGTTATCTAGGTGATAAGGTAGAAGATTATGTGAAATCGAAGTACCCTAAATTAAAAGCTTCTTTTATCATTCAGGAACCTCGCGAAGGAACCGGACATGCCGTTTGGTTGGCGAGGGAACATGTAGAAGCCAATGATGATTTACTCATCGTGTTAGGTGATACCATCATCGACTACGACTTGGCTGAGTTGGTGAAGATGCCGCACTCTGCATTAGGTTTGCAAAAAGTGGATGATCCTCGACAGTTTGGAGTAGCCGATGTAGATTCTGAAGGATTCATAACTCGTCTTGAAGAAAAACCTACCATTCCAAAATCTAATTTAGCGTTAGTTGGTATTTATCGTTTTCGTGAAGCTTGGAAGTTGATGGAAGCACTTGATCATATCGTTCGAAATAATATTCGTCATCAAGGTGAATTTCATCTTACGTATGGAATACAACGAATGATTACTCAAGGTGAAAAAGTAACTACGTTTCAAGTGGGGAGTTGGTTCGATTGCGGTAGTAAAGCCAATTTATTAGAGACGAATGAAGTGTTGTTGAAAAAACAAACAGAAGCCATCCAGCGAAAATTTAATTTCCATAATACCATCATTATTCATCCCGTAAGTATCGCCGAACATTGTGATATTTCGGATTCCATCATCGGACCTAACGTTTCGATTGGTGAACACACCATCATCCGACATTCAGTCATCAAAGATTCCATCATTGGCGCTTATGCTCACCTTGAGACCGCCATCCTTCATCAAAGTATTGTTGGCAGCGATGCCTTCCTCAAAGGCCTCAGCCAAAGCCTTAACATAGGCGATAGCACCGAAATAGATTTTAGTTAATCATATACATGATCGAAAAAGACAAAGTAATATTCAAACTCATCAAAGCTGAGTTAAAACGTCAACGACAAGGCATTGAGTTAATCGCCTCTGAAAATTTTGTTTCTAAGCAAGTCATGGAAGCCATGGGTTCTTGTTTAACAAATAAATATGCCGAAGGTCTGCCCGGAAAAAGATATTATGGCGGTTGTGAAATAGTCGATCAGATTGAACAAATAGCAATCGATCGCGCCAAAGAATTGTTTGGAGCGGTTTGGGCCAATGTGCAGCCACATTCAGGAGCGCAAGCCAATGCGGCGGTGATGTTAGGCGTTTTACAGCCGGGTGATAAAATTTTGGGATTTGATTTGTCGCACGGTGGACATCTTACGCACGGTTCACCTGTAAATTTCAGTGGTAAATTATATGTTCCTAGTTTTTATGGAGTAGAAAAATCGACTGGACTCATCGATTACAACAAGCTCGAAATAACTGCGAAAAAGGAAAAACCGAAGTTGATTATTTGTGGTGCTTCGGCCTATTCTCGCGATTGGGATTATATTCGTTTAAGAAAGATTGCTGATAAAGTGGGTGCATTGTTACTTGCCGATATTTCACATCCTTCTGGACTTATCGCAAAAGGATTGTTGAATGATCCTGTTCCGCATTGTCATATCATCACAACTACGACACATAAAACGTTGCGTGGACCGCGTGGTGGATTAATTTTGATGGGCGCAGATTTTCCGAATCCAATGGGTATCAAAACCCCAAAAGGAGAAGTGAAAATGATGTCGGCGATTTTAGATGGTGCTGTATTTCCAGGCACACAAGGTGGACCGTTAGAGCATGTTATTGCTGCAAAAGCGATAGCATTTGGTGAGGCTCTAACGGATGATTATTTACAATACGTTGTGCAAGTAGCAAAAAATGCGAAAGCTTTGGCGGCTGCTTTAAATGAGAAGGGATATCAACTCATCTCAGGAGGAACGGATAATCATATGATGTTGATCGATCTCAGAAATAAAAATATTTCGGGAAAGGAAGCCGAAAATGCGTTGGTTCGAGCCGATATTACCTTGAATAAAAACATGGTTCCTTTCGACGATAAAAGTCCATTTGTTACTTCAGGAATACGTGTTGGGACATCTTCCATCACCAGTAGAGGAATGAAAGAAAAACACATGAAAAAAATTGTTGGATTTATTGATAAAGTACTTATGAATAAGGACAATGAAAAGGTGATTTTAAAGGTAAAAAAAGAAGTTCACATCTTCATGGACGCGTTTCCTCTTTATGAAAAATTTCCAATTCATTAATTCAAGGCAATAGAATTTCGAAAAAATCGTTCTGTAAAAATCTATGAATAGAAAATTACTTTTTATTGGCGTTTTGTTTTTGATGAATCTTCATCAATCTGTTTATGCCCAAAGCGGAGGGAATTCTACATTCGACTTTTTAAACTTAGTTGCACCTGCCAGAGCTGCAGCGCTAGGAGGGAACGCTATTTCAACTCCTTCAGAGGATATTACCTTATTTGCTCAGAATCCAGCTCTTCTTCGCCCTTCTATGGACTTACATGTTTCTACCAGTTATGTGGGACATCTTGCAGGTATAAAATATGGGAATGTATTGTTTGCAAAGGATTTTTCGAAGGTAGGAACGTTTGGTTTTAATATGCAGTATATCAGTTATGGAGAGTTTGATGAGACCAATGTGAATGCAGAGAAAGTAGGTGTTTTTAAAGCTGGAGAATACGCTTTTAATGTGGCATGGTCAAAAGCACTGGATAGTAATTTATATGTGGGAGCAAATGTAAAATATATATTATCCAGTTTCGGTAGTAATACATCCAATGGAATTGCAACCGATGTTGCTTTAAATTGGATGAATGATGAAAAATTATGGTCGGCAGCATTCGTAGTGAAGAATGTTGGAACACAACTTAAAACGTATGAAGGAGCAGAACGTGAAAAGCTGCCTTTTGAAATACAAGTTGGAGTGTCTCGAAAATTACCAAAAGCACCTTTCCGATTTTCATTAATTGCACAACAATTGCAAAAATTTGATTTGAGTTTTAAAGATCCAAACGCTTCAGGTATTGATCCTCTAACTGGAGAAAGTCAAGAAGAAAAATTGTCTGCGTTGAATAAATTTTCAAAACATCTTATTTTAAACTTAGAGATTTTATTTACACAAAATTTCAATGTGCGTGTAGGATATAATTTCTTGCGTCGCTATGAATTGCAGTTCCCTGAGAAAAAAGGGATGAGTGGATTCAGTCTGGGATTTGGATTTAAAATTAATCGTTTTCAAATTTCTTATGCCAATACCATCTTTAATCCAGCAGGTGGAAGTAATCATTTTACGGTTTCTACAAATCTTAAACGAAGTGTGATTGTCGATTAGATTAATTTGATCCTGCTTGCTTTGCTCCGCTGAAGCTACAGCAAAAGCGATGGAGCAGGCAGGCGCGAATCATTTGTGCTTTAGTTTTTAAAAGAAGAAATTTTGCTCGCAAAGGCGCAAAGTTTTATCGACAAAAAATTCTCGAATAGAGTCGCAAAGGCACCGCTTAATATTAAGAGAGGTTTCACAAAGGGTCACAATCTGCTGAACGCAGCAATCCACCAATCCATCAATTGCCTAAAAGTCTTTCTTCATCACCCTTCCAAGCTCGCGTTTTGCTTCCGCATCTTTAAGGCTATCGCGTTTGTCATACAGCTTTTTTCCTCTGGCTAGTCCGAGTTCAAGTTTTGCAAAACCTCTTTTTTCAATATATAAGCGAAGTGGAATTAAGGTGACTCCTTTTTCTTTTAATTTGGCTAAGATTTTCTTTAATTGATAACGATGCAATAATAGTTTGCGATCTTCTCGAGGAGCATGATTGGTATATCCGCCTTTTTCATAGGCTGAGATATGCAAATTCTTTACCCATAATTCTGTGTTTTTGAATATGCAATACGCATCCACTAAATTCGCTTTTCCCTCTCGAATGGCTTTGATTTCTGTTCCCGTTAAAACAATACCCGCCTCCCAAGAATCACTAATGAAGTAGTTGAAACTTGCTTTCCTGTTAACAATATTTACGGTGGCGGCAATCTTTGACATGTTATGCAAAAGTACGGAATTGTAAAGTGCTACGCTAAGAAATCTGTACGGAACCCAGAAGTTGAAGCGGAACCCAGAAGTTGTAGCGAAGTGAAATACTTCGGGGAAGTGAAATACTTCTGGGAAGTACTGTACTTCGTGGGAGAATGTGACTATTGATTAAATTTCACCGAATCTTTCGTCACCACTAACACGGGAATATCGAGCTGATGTCGAACAGCATCAACACTGGAGCCTAGAATAAAATCCATTAAAGCTTTGTGTCCATGGGCTCCCATGACGAGTACGTCGGCATTCGCATTTTTTACGATTTGTGGAATGGCTTTTCGTGGATTCCCAAATCCTAATTCAATCTCGCATTTGTATCCATTTTCAATCATCTGCTTTTTGTATTCTACCAGCGTTTCTTTATCTTTTATACTTTCAAAATCGCTGGAATCACTTCCCATCCAATGTGCAATGGCGCTTTCGCTGATATGAACTAGAATGTAGATGGCTTCTTTTCCTCCTTGGTTAACGGCATTTTGAAGGGCAATTCCATCCATCGAACCAAAGTCTAAAGTCACAGCAATGCGATTATATTTGGAGGATTCTTGTAATTTAATTTCTTGAAAACTTCCATGTGGTAAATAAATGGATTTTGGTTTCATCTTTCGGAAGATAGGAACGAATGTAATATAAAGTAACATAAAGGCTACGAAAATACAGATTGGAACTACGATAATTCGGAGCCAAATACTATCATCTGCAATTAACCATCCCGTTACTTCACCATACACCAATTTTACATTTAAACTTACAATAATGAGCGCGCATAACCAGGCAGCAATTTTTGTTTTTAATGAGATGGTAAAGTTGCCCATTTTGCTTCTGTCACTCACAAAATGAATGAGTGGTATTACAGCAAATCCTAGTTGCAAGGAAAGAATTACTTGACTAAAGATTAATAATTCAGTGGTTGCACTTTCGCCAGCAATGTGAATCACAAGTACTGCCGGAACAATGGCAATTAATCGTGTAATAAGTCGACGGATCCAAGGTGCAATTCGTAAATTCAAATATCCTTCCATCACAATTTGACCTGCTAACGTTCCGGTAATAGTACTGCTTTGTCCAGCGCAGAGTAAGGCAACTGCAAATAGTATAGGAGCGAGCTCTGAACCTAATAATGGTTCAAGTAATCGATGCGCATCCATAATATCATTTACTTCATGCATTCCCACTTTGTAGAATGTACTTGCAGCAAGTATAAGAATGGCAGCATTCACAAAAAAAGCTGCATTTAAGGCAATGGTGCTGTCGAGAATATTAAATTTAATGGCTCTTGATATTTCTTTATCTGTTCGATCAAATTTTCGAGTTTGAACAAGTGCCGAGTGTAAATACAAATTATGCGGCATCACCGTGGCTCCAATAATTCCAATAGCAATGTAAAGTGCTGTATTACTCATGGAAGTTGGAATAAATCCAGTTATTACTTCTGATATGACAGGTTGTGCTATGACCATTTGTGCTACAAAAGCCAAACCAATGGTAGCAACCAAACTAATAATAAAAACTTCCATCTTTCGAATTCCATGATTTAGTAGAAAGAGTAGGAGGAAGGTGTCGAGCGCACTGATGACGACACCATACATCAACGGTAAATCAAAAAGTAAATAAAGTCCAATGGCCATCCCTAAAACTTCTGCTAAGTCGCAGGCCGCAATCGCAATTTCTGCGAGGATGTAGAGAAAATAATTTACAAATCCAGGAAACATTTCGCGCGAAGCTTGTGCTAAATCGCGTCCTCTAACTATACCAAGCCGTACACTCAAACTTTGTAAAAGCAATGCCATTAAATTCGACATCAGCAACACCCAAATAAGCGAATATCCAAATTGACTTCCTCCTGCAATGTCGGTGGCCCAATTTCCTGGATCCATATAGCCAACACTCACCATATAAGCAGGTCCTGAAAAGGCCAAAAGCTTCCTTTTGAAACTCATGCTACTGTCGACTTTTATACTTCCATGAACTTCAGACAGTGAAGTTTGTTGTTCTTTATTTTTATTCATGGCTTCTTACTAAAAGGTTTTTACTGACTTCTTTGCTGATGAAGATGGATTTTTTATTGCTGAAAATGATTTGCATGCTGTTATCGAATTCATCCATTTCTACAATGGTAAAAGTACTTCCGGGAATCAATCCTTTCTTTTCTAAATACTGAAGAAAGGAGGGACTGTGATCATTTACACCACTTAAAATGTATTTTCCTTTTTTAGTGATTTCGGATAGTAATTCTTGTCCGTTAGAATGTACTTTTCCATTTGTATCTGGAATCGGATCTCCATGAGGATCGAATTTAGGAAATCCTAAAAAGGCATCTAATCTTTTTGTTAATTCATCCGAACTAACATGCTCTAACTCCTCTGCTAAATCATGCACTTCATCCCATTTAAATTTCAACTTATCCATCAAAAATACTTCCCATAAACGATGTCGGCGAATGATGCTTAACGCAACTTTTTCGCCTTTACGTGTAATTCTCACTCCATGATAGCGTTCATATTCGACCATGTTTTTCTCCGAAAGTTTTTTAATCATATCGGTAACCGAAGCCGCGCTGGTAGATAATGATCCCGCAATGGCTGAAGTAAGAACTGAATTTTGATTTCCAGTACTTAAATGATAAATCGCTTTGAGGTAATTTTCTTCGGTGGATGTGGTCATTTGTTGAATAGGATATCGGCAAATGTAAAAAATAATTTAGACTTGTCTAAAAATTTTATTTGACGCCTATAATTTATTATTTACTAATCTTGCAGTATGTACAAAAGCATCATTCGACCTCTTCTTTTTAGGATGAATCCGGAAGCCGCTCATCATTTCACTTTCAATGCGTTGAAAGTCATATTTGCAATTCCTGGAGTGCAATTTATTGCAAAACAAATGTTTGTATTGAAGAGTAAAAGTCTTGAAAAGGAAATTATGGGACTAAAATTCCCGAATCCGATCGGATTGGCAGCGGGTTTTGATAAGGACGGGAAATTATTCCAAGAGCTGTCAGCATTCGGTTTTGGGTTTATTGAAGTTGGAACGGTGACGCCAAAATCGCAGCCCGGTAATGATCAGCCTCGCATGTTTCGCTTGCCAAAAGATAGTGGACTCATTAACCGAATGGGTTTTAATAACGAAGGAGTTCAAGTTTTAAGAAAGCGTTTAGAAAACAGACCATCTAATATTATCGTAGGTGGAAATATTGGAAAGAACAAAGCCACTCCAAACGAAGATGCATTGAGCGATTATGAAATTTGTTTTGAAGAATTGTATCCC
>CAIXTT010000197.1 GCA_903922455.1 uncultured Bacteroidota bacterium
TAGAAACGAATTGTATTTTTTTAACCTGACCCCAGAGGGGTCACACCATCGGTCGGGAACAATAGCCGATGTTCAACGATGATGTGCCACCCCGCTGGGGTTTTATGACAAACATTAATCAATCGGATTTTTCCTGCTCAAAAAAGAGAGCATTCGCATAAAACCTGAAAAAAGCTTGTAGGAGAACCAGCTTTTAAATTTTAGGAATATCGTCCTTTCCTTTTCGAAAGCATGAACATTAACTTCCACACAATGATTTTGAATCAAATCGTGAAACTCTTTACTGAGTGATGCGCCGAAGGTTTTATCCAATACCTCCAGATTCATTTCCAAACTTAACAATTCACTCAGATGATTTAAATTGAGAGAACCTATACTTACCCACTGTTGATCGACTACACAAACTTTAGCATGCAAAACGGCATCCTTATATTCAAAAATTCGAACTCCATTTCTCAACAATTTTCCATACAAGTACTGAGTGGCGGGTTTAATAAATGGGACATCACTAATTTTTCCTAAAACAATATTAACTTTTCGACCACGAATTGCTGCTCGAACAAGAATCTTAAGTAAGCGACGTGAAGGAATAAAATAACTTGCGACAATCAGTATTTCATGATGTGCATTTCCAAGCATGGTTTTATACGCAGATGAAATTTCATTTCTCCCTCGAATCCAATCGTTGCGAGTCATTCTAACTTTTACTCCATCCTTTACTTGCGAAATAAACTTTTGTTTGCTTTTAACGGGATTCAACGTAAACTTTTTATTAAAAATACGTTCACAAACATCATTTATTTCGTTGGACACATTTCCCTCAACCAAAAGTGCATAATCAAGCCAAGGCAATTCATTCTTACTTCCTCTATATTTATCGGCAATATTAATTCCGCCAACTAGTGATTTCTTTTTATCGGCAACACAAACTTTATGATGCAAACGACGGCCGGCTTGCAGAATGCCTGGAAAAGGCAATGGAGAAAAAAAGCGAAAAGAAATATTTTGCATTTTCATTCGATCAGCAAATTCATTTCCTAAACTCATCGAACCAAATCCGTCCACTACTAAATACACGCTAACACCGCGGGCAGCGGCATCTTCGATTGCTTTTAAAATTATTTTTCCAGTATTATCTAAATCAAAAATATAAACTTGGAGATGCAAAGTATTTTCACATTCGTTTATCAACTCTATTAAAGTGTTAAAATACGATTCCCCTCCGTGAATTAAACGAATTGAATGTCCTGCAATAAAATCTTTTTTTGCCAAGGAGAGAATAATCTTTACTTACAAATTTAATTAAGAAACAGGTTGAAACTGCTGAATTGTTACTACTAATTTTTATTTCTTGGTGATGAATCCATTATATGATAATTCCAGCCATCTCTCACAAACTGAATAAATTCAGTTTGTGAGAGATGGCTGGGGATAGTGGGGTTATTTACATGTATGGACACATTAAAATGCGTCCATACACTTTAAAAGATCATTGCTTATCTAAAATAAAATCTATTCGTGGAAATAAACACGTTTCACGCGCTCAGAAATTCCGGTAAGCACTTCATACGGGATAGTCTCAATTTCTGAAGAAATATCAAGGATGGAAGGATCGGCACCAAACACGATCACTTCGGTTCCCTCCTTTGCATTTGGCATTTCGCTTACATCAATCATCGTCATGTCCATGCAAATACTTCCGAGTACTGGAGCTTTTTGACCTAAGACCATCATCTTTCCTACACCATTGCCTAAGCGACGACTCAATCCATCGGCATAACCAATTCCAACGGTAGCAACCGTCATGTTTTTAGTAGCCACACCACGACGACTATATCCAATGGTTTCACCCGCTTTCACTTGACGAATTTGAGAGATGGTAGTTTTCAATGTAGCAACCATTTGCAATTGACGTTGTTCATTCACCGTAGATGCTACGCCATGCAATCCAATACCCAAACGCACCATATCCATTTGCGCTTCTGGGAAACGCAAAATTCCAGAAGAATTTAAAATATGAGATAAGATCGGATACGAAAAATGCGAAACAATAGAAGCACTCATCTCCTTAAACAAACTTATTTGTTCACGTGTAAATGCATCGTGCTCTTGATCTTCACTTGCTACTAAATGTGAAAAAAGAGAAGCGACTTTAATGAACTTATTATTTTTCAATCTAACAATAAGTTCACTTACTTCCTCCGCTTCAAAACCCAAGCGCTTCATTCCGGTATCCAACTCAATATGCACTGGGAATCGATTTGTCTCATTATTGGTTCCGCGTCGACGCAAGGCTTCAGTGAACTGATGCAAAATTCTAAAACTATAAATTTCGGGTTCGAGCGAATAATTAATCATGGCATCGAAGCTTTGCTCTTCTGGATTCATCACCATAATGGGTAATGAAATACCGGTTTTGCGAAGTTCTACACCTTCATCGGCATAAGCAACGGCCAAATAATCGACACGATGAAACTGCAGGACATTGGCAATTTCAAAACTTCCGCTACCATACGAGAATGCCTTCACCATCACCATTAATTTGGTTTCTGGTTTCAATCGCGATTTAAATAAATTCAAATTATGTACAACGGCATTCAGATTTATTTCCAATACCGTTTCATGTGCTTTTTGTTGTAGCGCTCTTGAAATACTTTCAAAACCAAAAGAGCGAGCGCCTTTAATTAAAATCGTTTCATTGCCGAATAAATTATAATTTAGTTCACGCAAAAATTCTTCGGTATCGTGATAAAAAATTTTCTCTAATGCAAACAATTCTTTTTGTCTACTGATTGCAGGGCCAATTCCAATCAATCGATGTACTGCTTTTTGTTGCAACAACGCGGCGACTTGCTGATACAACTGGACTTCATCCTTTCCACTTTGCAAAATATCACTTAATATTAAAGTGCGACGACGATGTTGCTTCTGTTGATTCATAAAATCGAGAGCGATGGTGAGTGAGCCTAAATCAGAATTGTACGAATCATTAATCACTGAACAGTTATTAATTCCCTCCTTTAATTCCAATCGCATGGCTACAGGACTCAACAGTTCCATGCGTTGTTCGATGACATCATTACTTAATCCAAGGAACAACATCAATGCCCAGCAATGAATTGCATTTTCAATAGAGGCATCATCGGTAAATGGAATGCGAATACTAATAAAAGAATTTTTATAAATAGCTTGAACTTCGGTTTCGTGCTCACTCCTTGCAATTCTACCTACTTGTAAATCGGCCCTGGTTTTCTTTGACCATGTAAAAACCGATACTGAAGAATTCAGAATTCCACAATTCAATACGGTTTCATGAATAGCTGGATAATCACGACAATAAATTAACACATCTGCATTAGAAAAAAGCTGCATCTTCTCCTTAATTTTCTCTTCGTGATTCAAAAAGTTTTCATCGTGAGCAGATCCAATATTAGTTAGGATGCCTATGGTTGGACGAATTATTTTTTCCAATTCCTTCATCTCACCGGGCATAGAAATACCGGCTTCAAATATTCCCAGGTTATTCTCGGCTGCCATTAACCACACACTTAGTGGAACTCCTATTTGGGAATTATAACTTTTAGGACTGCGAACAATATGATAATTTTCACGAAGCAATTGATAGAGCCACTCTTTAACAATTGTTTTACCATTACTTCCAGTAATCCCAATCACAGGAAAAGAAAACTGATCACGGTACCACGCAGCCAATACTTGCAATGCTTTTAGGCTATCCTTTACAATTAAAAAATTGGCTGCAATACCATTTGGAATTAATTCCTTCTTAGTGACTACAAAATTTACAACTCCCGCCGCGAATAGCTCCGGAATAAAATCATGTCCATCTCGACGTTCACCAGCGATGGCAAAAAACAATGATAAGTTTGGATTACTAACTTTACGACTGTCTGTTTCCAGCAGTACAATTCCGGGATGCTCATCGATCCCTAAAAACAATTCAGCGTCAACTACTGAAGCAAGATCAGTTAACTTATGAAGCGCGTGCGCCATCTTCTAAAATTATCCTTCATTAAGTTCAAGTTGCATCAACCTTTGTTCTTTCACAAAACAAGTGCGACATAGAGGAATATAACTTTCCTTCTCCCCCAATAAAACCAATGAGGATTCATTCACGATGCGATGAGAATGAGTAGCGAGATCGCCACAATTCATGCAGATAGCATGTACTTTAGAAATATAATCTGCGATCGCTAAAAGGTGAGGCATCGGACCAAATGGTTTTCCCAAATAGTCCATATCGAGACCTGCGACAATCACACGAGTACCTGAATTTGCTAATGTTTCACAAACATAAGGCAACTGATCATCAAAAAATTGTGCTTCATCAATTCCGATTACATCTACATCATGTCCCAACAATAAAATATTTGAAGAAGCAGGAACAGGAGTACTTTGAATTGCGTTTGAATCGTGTGAAACAATATTTATTTCATCATATCGGGATTCGATTGAGGGCTTAAATATTTCTACTTGTTGTTTTGCAATTTTTGCACGCTTAAGCCGGCGAATTAATTCTTCAGTCTTCCCTGAGAACATACATCCAGCAACAACTTCAATCGAACCTTTTCTAGGTTGCACTCTTTTGGTTTGTTCAATAAACATAATCTGATTTACAGGGTTAAATTTAGAATATTCTA
>CAIXTT010000198.1 GCA_903922455.1 uncultured Bacteroidota bacterium
AGGTTTGACCCCTATGGGGTCATGTTATTAGAGGTTTGACCCCTATGGGGTCATGTTAAAAAAATGCATCTCGTTCTAATGAGGTTTGACCCCTATGGGTCATGATTAGGAGAAATCACAATATTATTGCATTGAAAAAAATTATCAAGTACTTCATATTAAACTATTTACGAATTATTTATTAGAACTCAACTTGCATATAAATCCGACAGCGTAAAAACAGGGGAATAGTGAATAAGGATACAAGATAAAAGCCCTACCTTTGCTTCAAGATTCTACTGTATGGAGGAAGATGATGACGAAATGGAAAACATGGATGAGCGAAGTGAGCACATCCAACAATCCATAGAGAAGTACGAGAAAATGCGTGAAAAGCAGGAACGTTACTTTTTTGACGTTGATGCACTAGTGAAAATCATAGATCATTTTATTGAGCGACTTGAATTTGAAAAGGCGCTTGAGGTGACGAAGTATGCCTTTACTTTACATCCTCACTCGGTAAATTTTACGTTGAAAGAAGCCCATCTCCTTGCCTTAATGGGCAATGAAAAAGGTGCGCTTGCCCTTTTAGAAAAGGTTGAACATGTAAATCCTTTTGATATTGAAATTCATTTGTTGAGAGGGAATATTTACAATGCCCTTGAAAAATATCCGAGTGCACTTGCTAGTTTTCGTAAAGCGTTAGAAATGGCCGATGAACAAAAGGATGATATTTACTTGAGTTTGGCCATCACCTATCAAAACATGTCGGAGTACGGCCGTGCTGTGGATTATTATAAACTTTGTTTAATTGCGAATCCATCTAACGAAGTTGCCATGGAAGAAATGGTACTTAGTTTGGAATTTAGCAAACGGATTCCAGAGGGTATTGCGTTTTACAAACTCCTCATCGATGAACATCCTTATGGATATATGCTTTGGTATTACCTCGGTGATTTATATACCAAACAAGGTGCTTTTGAAGATGCGATTACCGCTTATGATTATACCCTACTCATTAAAGAAGACTTTGCTCCTGCCCTCTTGGATATGGCTCAAGCTTTATCTTTTTTAGAGAAGTTTACAGAAGCCATCGAAAAGTATAAAACTGCCTTTGAGTATTGTAAGCCCGATGCCTTCACCTATTATAATATTGGTGAATGTTACGAGAACTTAAATGAGTTTGAAACGGCTCGCACTTACTATAAAAAAGCAGTGAAACTCTCTGCTGAAATGTCGCAAGCTTGGTTTGGAATTGGCGTTACTTTCGAGGAAGAAGATCGTTGGTATGAAGCCATACACTACATCAAAAAAGCCATTGAACTGGATGATCAAAACGGCGAGTATTGGTTAGGCTTAGGCGATTGCGAATACCGATTAAATAATTACGAAGAAGCCGAAGAATGCTATCGAAAAGTAATTGATTTTGATCCTGAAAATGAAGATGGATGGATTTCGTATTCTGAGTTACTCGCAGAACTAAATAGACCTTTCGAAGCTTCAGAAATTATTAACACAGCACTTTTTTATCATCATGATAATCAAGAGTTAAGGTACCGCCAAGTGGTTTATCTTTATCAAGCAGGATACCAACAAGATGCTTATGTTCGTTTCGCAGAAACGATGGAAAAACATCCTACTGGATTTGCCATTATATTTGAATTGTTGCCGTCCCTAGAATTTGATACTTATATTGGGGACATCATTAGAAACAACAGAGAAATTTGAAGAACATGAACTTTGAATTATCACATATTCCGCACCGACAAGTTAAACCTCGCTTAGCGGGTTTAACCATGGTTATGGACAAAGGACTAAGCATTCGTGAATGTGAAAACTTGATTGATGGTAGTGGTGAATACATTGATATCATCAAACTCGGTTTTGGAAGCTCCATGATCACTCCTAAACTTGAAAACAAATTAGCTTTTTTCAGAGAGGTGGGTATGCCTGTTTATTTCGGAGGCACCTTATTTGAAGCTTTTGTAGTGAGAGGACAATTTGAAAATTACCTTCGATTGTTGGATAAATTTAAGATGGAATACGCTGAAGTATCCGACGGATCCATCACGATGCCTCATCCAGAAAAATGTCATTACATCGAGCGTTTGAGTAAACGCGTCACCGTTATAAGTGAAGTTGGCTCTAAAGAAGAAGGTATTTTGATTCGCCCTAATAAGTGGATTGAAATGATGCAAGCTGAATTGGAAGCAGGAGCTTGGAAAGTAATTGCTGAAGCGCGTGAAAGTGGTACAGTAGGTATTTATCGTCCCAATGGAAAAGCGCATGTAGTGTTAATTAATAAAATTGTAGCAAAGATTGCTCCTGAGAAGATCATTTGGGAAACACCACAAAAATCGCAGCAAGCTTATTTCATCAAACTCTTTGGTGCGAATGTAAACCTTGGAAATATTTCTCCTCAAGAAGTCATTGCATTAGAAACTTTGCGTCTAGGATTACGCAGCGACACGTTCTTTCAATTTCTAGATAAGTCACTACAGGCTCCAATAATAGAAGAACAAAGCTTAGTACAACACAAGAAAACAGAATTAAAACCGATATGAAAGAAAAAACTGTATCCGAGCTGAAGCAAATGCGTGATGACGGTGTCGATTTTCAATTGATCGATGTTCGTGAAGAACATGAATTTGAAATGTGTAATCTAGAAGGCGATTTAATTCCATTAGGAAATCTTCTTACCGACATCGAAAAAATTCGTAAAGACGTTCCTGTTATCGTTCATTGCAGAAGTGGATCCAGAAGTGCAGCCGCTATTAACGAATTAGAAAAACGTTTTGGCTATGAAAACCTTTACAATTTAAAAGGAGGTATCATGGCTTACAGCAAAGAGATTGATCCTAGTATTATCGTTTCTTAATTCCCATCTATGCATTCCATTCTTGACTTTATTCTTCATATTAACGACCATTTAGCAACCATGGTTACTGAATATGGAGTAGCTGTTTACGGCATACTCTTTCTGATTATCTTTATTGAAACCGGTTTGATTGTGATGCCCTTTCTGCCTGGCGATTCTTTGCTTTTTGCTGCAGGGGCATTGTGCGCGAATGAAGCTACGGGATTGAATTTAGGAATACTCATCGGACTCTTATCATTTGCAGCCATTTTGGGAGATAATGTAAACTATGCGGTCGGCAAGTTTTTGGGTGTTCGTGCAACCGAAGTTAAGTTTCGAGGAAAGAGAATTGTAAAGCAAAAATATTTAGATGATACGCATGCCTTTTTTGAAAAGCACGGCACTAAAGCGATCATCATGGCTCGTTTTATTCCTATTGTAAGAACCTTTACTCCCTTCGTTGCCGGCTTAGGGGAGATGAGTTATAAAAAGAAATTTTTACCTTACGACATTGCAGGCGGTGTTTTATGGATCAGCAGTATGTCCATTTGTGGTTATTTATTTGGACAGATGCCGTGGGTAAAAGAACATTTTGAATTGGTCGTGATTATGATCATTGTACTTTCTGTTCTTCCGATGGTCTTCAGTATACTGAAAAGCAAATTTTCAAAAAGTTAATGCCTCGCTTCGCGCTGATTGGAAAAAAGCTAGGACATTCTTGGTCGAAGCAATGGTTCACCCAAAAATTTTCTAATCCTGAGTGGGAAGGCTTTGAATACATCAACCTAGAGACCGATTCCATTGCTGAAATTCGCGATCTAGTTCACCAATATAAATTGGATGGTATGAACATTACCATTCCTTATAAACGTTCGGTTCTTCCTTTTTTAGATGGATGTACAGAGGAAGTTGAAAAAATAGGTGCCGTAAATACGATTAAGGTTTTGGGGGATGGGAAATTAGTTGGGTATAACACGGATGTTTTTGGATTTGAAAAATCCATCACTCCCCTCCTACAATCCCATCAAAACAAAGCATTAATATTGGGAACTGGTGGAGCATCACAAGCCGTGAAATTCATCTTACAAAAATTAAACATTTCTTTTCAGATGGTATCCCGAACGAATGAGAGTGAGAATGAGAGTGAGAATGAAAATGTTCTCGTTTATGCTGACTTAACTCCTTCCCTCATTTCCGAAAACACCATCATTATTAATACGACGCCCTTAGGCATGCATCCCAATTTGGAGAGTTGTCCGGATATCCCCTTTGAAGGCATCGAGAAAGAACATTTAATTTTTGATTTAGTTTATAATCCCACAGAAACATTGTTTCTAAAAAAGGCTCGACTACAAGGGGCCAAAACAAAAAGCGGAGAAGAGATGTTACAGCTACAAGCTGAAAGAGCCTTAGAAATATGGACTCAAGAGTGATAAGATCTGCGACAGGCTCATTTAAATAAAAATAGTATTCTTATATTTGCCATAAATCACCAAACCTATGCAACTCGATAACAGAAATAAGTTTCTCATCCTATTCATCCTTTTAGGAGCCGTTTCCCGTTTCTTTCCACACCCATTAAATTTCACACCACTTGCTGCAATGGCCTTATTTGGAGGGACCTATTTGATGGATAAAAAATGGGCGTTTTTGATTCCAATAGCATCGATATTTATTAGTGACATTATATTTGAACTTTATAATGGAACTGGATTTTATCCTGATATGATTTTCGTGTATGTCAGTATGGCAATCATCACTTGCTTAGGATTCTTCCTTCGTGGCAGAGAACAGCGTCAAACCATTATGGTGGCTTCCTTAACCGGCTCTATCATCTTCTTCCTACTTACCAATTTCGGAACCTGGACAACAGGATACTACGGATATACATCAACTGGATTGATGAATTGTTATGTTGCTGCTATTCCATTCTTCAAAGGAACCTTGTTAGGCGATTTATTTTACAATATTGTATTCTTTGGTGGATTTGCTTTGGCGAGATGGATGACACCGGTTTTAAGAATTAACCATTGAACTCTTTGTCGTTTTGCTCTCTTTCAAGCCTATTATGCTTCCTAAAGCTTTGCGTCCCAAAATCTATATCTATTACTGGCTTGCTCCTTTACATGCCATTTTTTCTTCTTAAATCTTTGCGTATGCCGGCAGGCAGGCAGGGCTTTTAAAATAAAAGCGTTCTCGAATCTTTGCGACTCTGCGACTTTGCGAGCCATATTAGCATCATTATCCCGAAAAGTCAGTCTAAAAAATGATTTTACTGGCCTAAAATATTAATGCAATTAGTAATAGAATCAAGAGTATATCTATAACTTTGTTACTTAATTGCAATTATCAGAAAGCGCAAAAAATATGATTACCAAAGAACAAGTGCTAGAGGCTTTGAGCCATGTTGATGATCCAGATTTGAAAAAAGATTTGGTTACCTTAAACATGATTAAAGATGTGGAAGTAGATGGAAAAAAAGTGAGTTTTACGGTGGTCCTCACCACACCTGCTTGTCCGATGAAAGAATTTATTGCAAACGCTTGTCGCAATGCGATTATACATATGGTGGATGAAGAAGCGGAAGTGAACATCAACATGACAGCGAGTGTAACCACCAAGCGTCCATCCTCACAAGAATTTTTACCTGGCGTTCGAAACATCATTGCCGTTGCTTCGGGAAAAGGGGGCGTTGGAAAATCGACGGTAGCAGCCAATTTAGCGGTGGCTATGGCACAAACAGGAGCCAAAGTAGGATTGATTGATGCCGATATTTTTGGTCCTTCACAACCTATCATGTTCGGTGTAGAAAATGAGCGTTTATTCATCAACGAAAGAAACGGAAGACAATACATGATCCCCGTTGAAAAATACGGTGTGAAATTATTATCCATTGGATTTTTAGCTGATCCATCACAAGCCATTGTATGGAGAGGTCCGATGGCATCCAAAGCCTTACAACAGTTGTTCAACGATGCCGATTGGGGAGAATTAGATTATATGTTCATCGACTTACCTCCGGGCACGAGTGATATTCATTTAACCTTAGTAGGAACTGTTCCGGTAACAGGAGTAGTGATTGTTTCCACACCGCAGCTCGTTGCATTAGCCGATGCGAAAAAAGGAATTGCTATGTTCCAGATGGAATCCATTAAAGTACCTATTTTAGGTTTAGTAGAAAACATGGCATACTTCACACCTAAAGAATTGCCCGATAACAAATATTACATCTTTGGAAATGGTGGATGTAAATTATTAGCTGAAGAATTGAATGTTCCTTTTCTAGGAGAGATTCCACTCGTACAAAGCATTTGCGAAGGTGGAGATATGGGTACTCCTATTGTAAACGATATGCAACACCCAGCTGCATTAGCATTCTTAACTTTAGCGGGTAACGTAGCGCAACAAGTGGCGATACGAAATGCCAAGCAAGCGCCTACTCAAAAATTACAAACCCAAGGGAACAACTAATGAACACGAATAAAAGTGAACTCATTTTACGAATTGAAGATACGCTTGCTCAACTGCGTCCTTATTTAGAAGCTGACAATGGAAATGTAAGTTTTGTTGAACTCACCGATGATTTAATTGTGCGTGTAAGATTGGAAGGAGCATGTAGTTCTTGCTCCATGAGTGCCATGACTTTAAAAGCGGGAATAGAACAATCCTTAATAAAAGCAGTTCCGGGCATTAAATCGGTGGAAGCAGTCGCTTAGTAATTGGTGAATTGGCAAGTTGGTGAATTGGCAAGTTGGTGAATTGGCAAGTTGGTGAATTGGCAAGTTGGTGAATTGGCAAGTTGGTGAATTGGCAAGTTGGTGAATTGTGAATTGCGACAATAACAACAAAGCGCAGCCATGATTCTTACATATCGCACTCACTCTGTTTCTACCTCTGCAGTCAGCTGCCTTCGAGTGCCTCAGGTAACCATACCATTATATTTTTTCTCCTCGCTGCCTTCGAGTGCCTCAGG
>CAIXTT010000199.1 GCA_903922455.1 uncultured Bacteroidota bacterium
TGGAACTGATCCGATCGAAGATTGGAATTTAGATCAAATAAAAACGTACATCTCCGAAAAAGCGAAGGAAACATCCACCAAAGCAGTTTTTACAGTAAAGAAGCGTTCGGTAAATATCATCAATGATTTGATGTATGTAGTGGATGTATTAGACGTAAGCACTACCGCAGTTCCTTTTCGATGTGTGACTATCACGAAGAAATCGAAAGATGGAGATCGAATCATGATGGCTGAATTTTCTGCACTGGTGAAGAATGAGGATATGGCAAAAGTGGCTGAGTTTTTTAAGTCAAAATAAAATTGAAAACGAATTCGTAAAAATGAAAAAAATATATCATTCCAGTACTTGCACCACCAACCAACGAATTCTGAAGGAAATAAAGCCGAAGAAGGACGTGATCATGCAAGACATCAAAACCGAAGCCATCACTCCTGCACAAATCGACGAAATGAAGAAGTTGGCGGGATCTTATGAAGCCTTGTTCAGCAGAGTGGCATTGAAATATCGTTCGATGGGATTGAATGAAAAAGTATTGACTGAAAAAGATTATCGAAAATTAATTTTGAGTGAGTATACATTTCTGAAGCGCCCCGTGATGATTGTGGAGGATGTAATTTTTATTGGTAATTCAAAGAAAGTAGTAGAGAGTGCAAGGCAAGCCATGAAATGACTCGAAGCTTTAAAGCCCGCATAGCAGTATTAACCGCAAACATTATTTACGGTGCGAATTATTCAATCGCAAAGGAAGTGATGCCAAGTTATATTAAACCATTTGGTTTCATTCTGATTCGTGTTTGTGTTGCTGCTATTTTATTTTTTGTGGCAGCGAAATTATTTTTTCGTGAAAAGATTCATAAGTCGGATTGGCCTCGGCTCATTGCCTGCGCTGTATTTGGCGTTGCCTTAAATCAATTGTTATTTTTTAAGGGATTGTCTTTAACAAGTCCCATCAATGCCGGACTCATGATGGTGACCAACCCCATTTTCGTGTTGGGATTATCAGTTATGTTTTTAGGAGAAGTGATTAATTTAAATCGAATCATCGGCATCCTCTGCGGAATTTCAGGAGCTGTAATATTAATCATTTACGGAAATCGTTTTTCTTCTTTACAAAGTGATCCTTTTGGTGATTTATGCACTCTGTTGAATTCACTTTCCTATGCCATGTATTTCATCTTGGTTTTACCCTTAATGAAGAAGTATCATCCCATTACTATCATGCAAATTGTTTTTGCATTGGGATCATTGTTGGTATTGCCTTTTGGTTGGGAGGAGTTTAGGAGTATTGAATGGAGTACCTTCTCAACCAATACCTGGTGGAGCGTTATTTTTGTTGTGATTGGAACTACTTTTTTCGCCTATCTGCTGAATACACTCGCCTTGCGCGAACTTAGTGCAGGTGTAGTGAGTGTATATATTTATCTGCAACCATTAATCGCCGCTGCATTTGCGATGCTCCTTGGAAAAGATGTACCCAATATGTTGCATCTGCTTGCAGCTCTATTAATATTTGTGGGTGTATGGCTCACGACCAAAAGCGTTGTGAAAAAGCAAACTAATATTAATTAGTGAATTTGCTGTAAAAATAGTAATCATAGTTGCATCTATGCTTTTTGGAACACTGATTTTTTATGATGGTTATGATTTACTATGATAAATTTCGTTTCATAATGTTTTTAAAATAGAACTCGGATGACACGGATAAGTACGATAGTCACGGATTTCCCCCCGCGCCCGCTGCGAAACCGCTGCTCCCGTTGCGTTTAAACGTTGAGTTTTATAGGGCCACAAGTTTTTTCTCTAAAGACACTTCAGATTTTTTCGAAAATTTAAATAATTTTGCAATCTCTTTGATAAATTTATTTAATTATTAGAACACGAACAGTACCATGATTTTTAGACAAGCAACGCAAGAAGATATCCCTGCCATGCAAGTGGTGAGAAATGCCGTAAAGGAAAATGTTTTATCCGATCCATCGGTTATTTCAAATGCTGCTTATATTCTCTACCTGGAAGAGCGAGGGATGGGTTGGGTGTGCTCTATAAAAGATCGACTCGTTGGTTTTGCCATTTTAGATCATCAGGAAAAAAATGTGTGGGCACTTTCTGTTTTGCCCGACTTTGAAGGAAGAGGAATTGCGCAGGAACTGCAGCGAATTATGTTGAAGGAATATTTCGCCCATACGCAAGAAGCCATCTGGTTAAGGACAGCTCCTAATACACGTGCAGAAATTTTTTACAGAGAATCAGGCTGGAAGGAATTAGGAATGCATGGGAAGAACGAACTCAAGTTCGAAATGACCTACGATGTTTGGAATAGTAAGTTTAACCGTCGACTTTTATAGTAGGGTAGTAGAAGGGTATTTTAAACAGTGTTTAGAGGTGCTATATCTCTAAATGAATGAGGATCGGCGCTTGCTCGCCATTTTATTATCTCCTCGAAAAAATGTATTTTTGCGCATAAATCAATATTATGGTACGATCAATGACAGGCTACGGTAA
>CAIXTT010000200.1 GCA_903922455.1 uncultured Bacteroidota bacterium
AATAAAGATGCGATAAATTTCTCGCTGTTGCTGCGCTTCGCTAATTTTTCTCGCTTTGGCTGCGCTTTGCTAAAGTTTCTCGCAACCCTCGGCAAGCTCAGGTTAAAAAGGCGCAGAGGCGCAAAGTTTTATTGTTGCAAAATTTGTCGAAAAGCTGCTAAGTTTTTTACATACAATTTTTCTCGAAAGATTTAATTAAAATCTCATTTTTCTCAATGACACTTAAACAACTCGAAAGGTTGATGGCAGTTATCACAAAAATGCAAGGCTTTGCAGGCGGTGGAGCCGAATTGACTGGTGAGTGTAGTATTTTTAGAATCGCAAAAAGGGCACATCACTTCAGCATTTTTTACAGAGGATAATGGATGCAAATGTTCGAAGGTGAGTTTGGGCGGAGGAGAAATTCCGTAGGCTTTCAATTTAGCTTTGGTTTCTTCGGACATCCAGTCGGTGGTCCAGGCGGGCTTGTAAATGATTTTAATTTTTACTTCCAAGCCTTCTGCGCTTAGCTTTTCTTTCACATCATCTTCCATCACCTTCATCGCAGGACAACCGCTATAGGTAGGTGTCATCACCACTTCTACTCCACTTCCATCTTCCGAAAAAATCACATCTCTTACCACGCCTAATTCAACAATGTTGATAGCAGGTACTTCGGGATCGGGAATTTGTTTCAGTAAATTCCAAATGGCATCGGTCGTTATGGGAGTAGATGCACCCATCTTACCAAATGGCATCGGGATAAGCGCGCGGTAAATATTGCATTTCGGATAACAGATGTCCGAGATGTTCGGTATGTGCGCCATTAAATCCACCCTTGCTTTGATAACCTCCAAGAGGACGTTCTAATTTTGCTTTTGCCAATACTTCATTCACCATTTGATCCCATTCTGCACGCAGCATGGAAATATCACAAGCGATTCCACTTTTAATTAAAGCTTGATCGACTTCATCCATCTCAAATAACTCATCCGTAAACTGCCACAAGTTTTCTAACGCCTCTTTCACTTTTTCATGACTTACATCTGTACCATCACCCAAACGAATAATCCATTCGCTTGCATGACGAACGTGATACGTCATTTCCTTCAATGCTTTTTCAGAAAGTCCGGCGATGGTATCATCCTTACTTTTCACGAGCGTACGGAATTGCAAGTATGCTAAACATCCATGCAAAAAAGAACGCATCATCGTAAAAGCAAAATTGGTATTTGGTTGTTCGACGATACAACGATTTAAAAACTCACGTTCATTTCTAAAGTACGCGATATCGTCTTCGGTACGGCCTTTACTCTCTAATTTAGCAGCATAAGAATAAAATCCTCTTGACTGACCAATTAAATCGAGGCCCATATTACTCATTGCAATATCTTCTTCCAAAATAGGACCGTGTCCGCACCATTCGCACATACGTTGCGCCAGAATTAAACTGGTATCGGCGATACGTACACAATATTTATACAAGGCGATATTCGTCTCCATTAAATTTGTTTGATGCCTTCCGGCGTTTTATAATAATTTGGCCAACGATACATCTTATCATTTCCTGGTTCAAAAAATGGACCCATATCTTCGGGGGTAGATGCCGTTATAGCGACACTAGGAACCACCCAAATATTAACGGCTTCTTGTCGGCGGCCATACACATCACGTGCATTGAGCAATGCCATTTCTGCATCGGGTGCGTGTACATTCCCAGCATGCTCATGCGCTGCACCATTTTTTTGCTGAGTAAAAACTTCCCAAGTGGGCCAATTATCTTTTGTTGACATATCTAATAATCTTGAGTATTATATTCTATAGGGCTTAATGAAATCAAACTATTCTTTTGCTCTTTTTTCAGCGTAAGCTATTGCAGCTTCTCTCACCCACGCACCATTTTTATGGGCATCGTTTCTTTGCTTCATGCGTAACTTATTACATGGACCATTTCCGGTGATCACACTTTTCAATTCATCAAAATTAATTTCACCAAATTCATAGTGACGTGTAGTAGGATTCCATTTCAATTTATCGTCAGGAATTTTTATTCCAATGGCTTCAGCTTGTGGAACGGTTCGATCGATAAAGCGTTGACGCAAATCATCGTTTGAATACAGTTTTACTTTCCACTTCATCAAATCATCGGAATTGGGAGAATCGGCATCGGAAGGACCAAACATCATCAACACAGGCCACCAAAAACGGTTTATTGCATCTTGCGCCATTTCTTGTTGCTCTTTGGTGCCACTCATCATATGCGCCATGATCTGATATCCTTGCTTGCTATGAAAATTTTCTTCTTTGCAAATCCGAATCATGGCACGTGCATACGGACCATAAGAACATTTTGCCAAAGCAGTTTGATTCACGATGGCAGCTCCATCAACCAACCAACCCACTGCACCCATATCGGCCCAATTTAAAGTTGGATAATTGAAAATACTTGCATATTTGGCTTTACCCGACAAAAGTTGATCGATCATTTCGGCTCGATCGGTACCCAAAGTTTCGGCCCCAGAATAGATATAAAGTCCGTGTCCAGCTTCATCTTGGACCTTTGCCAACAACACTGCTTTACGCATTAAACTAGGAGCACGAGTCAACCAATTTCCTTCCGGTAACATTCCAACAACTTCTGAATGAGCATGTTGCGACATCATTCTAAGCAACTGCTTCCTGTATTTTTCGGGCATCCAATCTTTGGGTTCGATGGTCTTACCAGCAGCAATTCGTGCATTGAACGCATCAACATGCTTTTGTTCATCTTCCTGAATTTGGGGTTGATTCATGGGTATTCTTAGATTTATTGTGTGAAATTATGACAATCTGAGTAGGCTGGCAAATGAGATTCATCAGCGCGTATTGAAGAAAACAACAAAAACAACTCAATAAAAGTTCTATCAAGACATTAAATTACTTGATGTGCTGTAACAAGAGTAAGAGAAAAGACGTAGACAACAAGCTAAACCTTTAGACAACCTCCTTAAACAACGTGATATACTTATATTTGTGGCCATGAGATCATTAAAACTAACATTTATTTCCCTTATCGTCTTAAGTTTATTTTCGTGTCGTAGTGTTAACGACGTGGCTTACTTTCAAAAAGTTAAAAAAGAGAACCAAGATAAAAAAGTAGTTTATCCTAACTTCAATTTAGACCGCAACAAGGAAATTCCGAATTATGAAAACATTATACAAGTTAGTGATATCCTCAGTATTTATGTTTCCAGCTTAAGTCCAGAAGCGAGTAGTTTCTTTAATTCAATAGCACCGATTGAGCGAAATGAACAAACTACTAATAGTTCATTTTCTACCCGCACCGATATTGGATATTTAGTGGATGCGCAAGGAATGATAGAGTTACCATTGATTGGAAAAATAAAAGTGATGGGATTAAGCACTTCCATTGCTAGAGATACCTTAACGGCTCGACTCGAAAAATACCTTCAATATCCATCCGTAAGAATTTATATTGAAAATTTCAGAGTAACGATACTTGGCGAAGTAAATCGACCAGGTGTTTATAGCGTAACCAATGAAAAAATTACGATTCCAGAGGCTTTAGGATTAGCAGGAGATTTAAATATTTTTGCTGACCGGAAAAACATTACCATTATCCGTGATGAAAACGGAGAAAAAAAATACACAGAGATCGACATTACTTCTCGCGAATTATTCGATGCACCATTCTATTACTTACGTTCTGGAGACATTCTTTACATTTCACCAGTAAAGGGAAGAGTTGCACAGAGTGATAACTTTTACAGAGTCCTTCCCATTGTAATGAGTAGCTTAACATTGATTGCCGTAATCGTATCGCGAATCACCAACTAATTTACCTAGACGAATATTCAATATGAGTGACAATAAACAGCAGCCGCAGCCATTTTCGTATCCAAACCAACAACAAGCTATTGGACCTAGTGAGACGCAATCTCAAGTCAATTTAAAATTCCTTTTCAATAAATTCTTTTTGCGCCATTGGTATTTATACGTATACACTTTAACGCTAGGAATGATCACCGCCTACTTCTATAATTGGTACTCTACTCCCATCTATTTTTCGAGTTGTACGGTTTTGGTAAAAGACGACAAACAAAAATACAATGGCAATGATTTATTTTCTCAGTTAAATAATTTCAATACCGAAGGCGGCATCGAAACGGAGATTGGTATTATTCGATCGAGGGAGATGATTTACAAAACGCTGGAAGAATTGGGGTACAACAAAAGCTATTTCCTGAAAGGAGAAATAAAGACTTCTGAAATATACAAAGATTCTCCTATTCAATTAGTAGAAGACACCATGTATTCTATGGCTCCTTCTACTTCTCTCAATGTAGAAATCCTGGATGCTAAGAAATATAAAATTAGCTACAACCATCCAAGCGGTCCGCAAATAGGCTATTATCTTTTCGGAAAAAATATAAATACCAAGATTGGACAATTTAAGATTGAAAAGACGGATAAATTTAAGGACGAAGCTTATTCGCGTGCTGCGTACACAAAACGAAGAATCATCATTCGTTTTAACTCCATTGAAAACTTAACTGTAATATATCAAACTGCTTTAAAAGTTGAAAAAGTAAGTAAGCTTTCCACCATCTTACAAGCATCCATTCAAGGACCTGTACCAGCTAAAAATGAAGATTTTCTCAACAAACTTTTTGAATTTTACATTGCTAAAGGAATCGAGTTCAAAAACGAATATGCCGTAAATACCTTGCAGTTTATTGATGAGCAAGTTGAATTGTTAACACAACAGATTGATGTGAATGAGGCCAGTGTTGAACAGTTTCGTGTAAAAAAAGGAATCACCGATTTAAGTGTAGAAGCTTCATCCTATTTGGAAAGTGTAAAAAACTTTGATGGAAAAATTTCAGAGTTACAAGTACAATTATCTTTCCTTGATTATTTACAGCGCTATGTGAGTCAAGGCAAAGAATTGTCGGGAAATATTTCCCCTGGAAGTATTTTAGTAAACGACCCATTGCTTACCAATCTCATTTTAAAGATGAATGAGTTGGAGAACAAGAGGAAGTCGCAATTGTCGTTGGCGAAACAAGAAAATCCTTTACTTGTTGGATTAAATATTGAAATCCAGAATACGAAAGCGGCACTGATCGAAAACATCAAGAGTTTAAGCAATGGATTGAGATCATCATTGAACGAAGCGATGTCGCAAAAAGGGCAAGTACAAGGCAAACTTCGATTACTTCCTGGAGCGCAACGTGAATTGCAAACATTAATGAGAGGTTCTAATATCAAAGAAACTCTTTACTCTTATTTACTTCAAAAACGTGCGGAAACTGCAATCATCCTTGCTTCTACTACGGCAGATAATCGCGTAGTGGACACTTCACGCACTTTTTTCAAGCCCTTAAAGCCAGTAAAAAGTTTAAGCTATTCTATTGCCATTGTCTTAGGATTGCTTATTCCAGGAATCTTGATTTACACACGTGATTTACTTAATGACAAAATAATTGATCGTTACGATTTAGAGCGACAAACCAATATTCCGATGTTAGGAATGATTGGACTGAGTGCCTCAAAAGCAAACTTAGTAGTTACTGAAAAGCCAAACTCACATATCTCCGAAGCTTTCCGATCCATTCGAACGAACTTACAATACTTCAATCAAAACAAAGACCAGAAGATTATCATGGTCACTTCTTCCATCAGTTCTGAAGGAAAAAGTTTTTGCTCTTTGAATTTAGCGGTGATGTTAGCCATGTCAGGAAGAAGAACCATTTTGGTGGGATGTGATCTTCGAAAACCAAAAATCACAGTTGGCTTTGATTTCGTAAGTGAAATAGGACTTAGTAATTATCTCATCGGCTTAAACACAGAAAAGGAAGTCATTCAAAATTCTGGATCTATTCCCAATCTAGATATTATTTTATCGGGTCCAAAGCCACCAAATCCATCCGAGTTAATCATTTCTCCTCGCATGGATGAACTATTCGTTTTTTTAAAAGCGAACTATGACAACATCATTTTAGATACACCTCCTGTTGGATTGATAACGGATGCAACGGTATTATCGAAGTACACGGATATAAATATTTACGTAGTTCGCCAAGGTGTAACACGTCGACATCATTTGAGTTTCGTAAATAAATTATATAACGAAGGGAAACTAAAAAATCTCTGTATCATTCTCAACGCCATGAAAGCCAATAACCGTAGTTATGGTTATGGATATGAATATTCCTATGGTTATGGTTACGGATATGGATATGGCTATGGATATTACGAAGAAGATAATAAAGAAAGCGGTATCAAGGCGACTTTCAAATCCATCTTCGGTAAAAAAAGAAAAAAGGGCACTAGCACTTAAACGACAACGCCGTTAATGGCTAACCTAAGCGATTCATTCAAAAAGTTATTTAAAAGATTCGATCCGGAATCCAAAAATCTATTAAAAAATAGTAGCTGGGTAACCGTAGCCAACACGCTTGGAGCACTATTCGCATTTGTAAAGATCATTGCTATCACGCGAATATTAGGGGCTGAGTTATTTGGAACCTATACATTGGCAATCGCTTTTATCATTACAACTCAAGAATTTTTACGTTTAAATATTTCGATGGGACTCATTCGTTATGGAGCTATTTATGCAAGTGAAGATCGAAAAGATAAAATTGTAGCTATCATTAAATTCAGTTTGGGACTCAGTACTATTTCTGCTATACTTTCCATTTTTGTGCTTGGAATTATAACTGTATTCTCCTACTCTACTTTCATCAAAGCACCTGACTTAACTTTCTACATCATCTCCTTTGCCATTGCAAATAGCTTGAATTTTATTGATGCCATTTCCAAAGCCAGTTTAAAACTATTTTACAAATTCAAGATCAATTCCATCATCCAAATGATAATGGATACCCTGGAAACAACCATTGTCATTAGTACACTTTACTTTTATGGAGCCAATCTGGAAGCCTTTTTCGCTGCGGTAATTTCCGCACGGATCCTGAACAGTTTAACCTGTAATTTGGCTGCATATCGAGAATTAAGTATCGAACTCAAACCTTATTTAAAAAGTCAGGTGAAATTAATACAATATCATAAAAAGGAATTTTTCAAATACATCTTTGGAAATTCACTCAGCAGTTCATTAAAAGTTCTCATGAACCAAGGTGATGTATTATTATTGGGTAATTTGGGCAGTACTTCTGCTGTTGGAATTTACGCGACCGCCAAAAAGTTAGCCTATTCTGTCTTAACCTTAACTGATCCGCTAGCAAGTTCCATTTTCCCACAACTTTCGCATTTAATTGCCTCCAAAGATCACCTTAAAATAAAGATCATGATCAAAAAGATAACAGGAATCATGCTCATACCGTCTCTTTTTGTATTCATTATTTGCTTCTTTCTTAAAGCCACAATCATTGATTTCCTATTTGGAAAAGAGTTTATTTCGGCGGCAGAGCCGTTTATCATATTACTAATTTGTGCGCTTCAAGGAGCTGTTTTCTTTTGGACACTTCCATTAATTCAAAGCATGGGACTCATCAAAAAGAGATTTCTTGTTTATCTTTCCGCCATTATTATTGGTGGGATCACAAGCATACTATTGATTCCAAGTTGGAATGAATCTGG
>CAIXTT010000201.1 GCA_903922455.1 uncultured Bacteroidota bacterium
TGGTTCAGGAACGAAACTTCCTTCAGTCTTGATGGAATCACCTCTTAATACAAGTACGTTATCAATACCTAAAAAAGATAAATCAATTAAAGCGTTTTCTGTTTCATCTTTAGAAAAACCTCCACAAATAATGTGTGGCACTGCATCAATCCCGTATTTATTCATGATGGCAGCACAAATACCAACAGTGCCAGGACGTTTGCGAACCGATTTTTTCTCTAAGAAACCATCGGGACGTTTTTTGTAAATGTACTCCTCTCGGTGATAGGTCACATCAATAAAGCTTGGATTAAATTCAAGTAAAGGATCGATCCCTTGGTAAATATCATTCATGCTCCTCCCCTTTAAAGGAGGAAGAATTTCAATGGAAAACAATGTTTTACCGGCTGCTTTTTGAAGATGTTCTATAACTTTCATATACGGTTAATTCGTGCAAACTTAAACGGTGAAAATATAAATGAGTTCAGTGTAGTAATACTGCAAAAATGCATAAAACATAAATACAAGAGTGTGTTAGCGTAAATGAAATGGAAAAAATGACATCCATCCAACAAAAAAAGAGGCCGCCTCATCGGAGACAGCCTCATTAAAACATTCAATAAATTTAATTATCGGTTGATGGTAACGGTTCCCGCTTTGGCTTTAACACCATTTCCTAAATCAACGATGTAGAAGTAAACACCATCAGGTAAATCTTTACCATTGAACTTCTTGGTTGAGTTATTGTATCCACCTTCATTGTACACTTCTTTACCCCAACGGTTAAAGATTTGTACTGTATTGTTTGGATATTGTTCGATGTTATCTAATTCGAAGAATTCATTTTGGCTATCACCATTAGGGGTAAAGATGTTTGGTATGATCACTTCACAAGCCGTAGGCTCAGACGAAGCACCAATTTTACAAAGACCATTACCAATAGCACGCACTATGAAATCAGGAATAGTAACATTCACTCCATGAGATTCAGGACTTGAAGGCGTATTGGCTGGGATCCAAGTAGCACCTCCATCTTCACTTACTTCATAACTTGCTACACCACCAATCGCAGTCCACACATAAATAAATTTATACGGGCCTGTACCAGGGTTACAAGCTACTAGAGGAGCAACAGGATAATAGTACACCGTTACCACAGCGGTATCATTAGCGGTACAGTTATTTAAACTTACAGCAACCGTATAGGTTCCTGCAGTTCCAGTAGAAATAGTTTGTGCGTTTCCACCATTGGACCAAGTATAAGTAGCACCTGAAACACCAGCATCTAAAGTAGCTTGTTGATCAGAGCAAATATCTTGATCGGCAATGGCTAATATTGGAGTCGCATTAATGGTCAATGTCATGTTTCCTGAACCAGTACAACCAGGAGGAACTGTAACATCTACACTGTACGTGCCAGCAGCAGTAGGAGTGTACGTAGAGTTCGTTGCCCCACCAATAGCAGTACCACCATTTAACCATTGATAGGTAGCATTGCTAATCGTTCCAGCATCTAAAGTTGGAATGACATCGTAGTCGCAAATGGTTGCGTTTGCTAAAGTGATTGATGGTATTGGATTCACAGTAAGAACCATGTTTCCGTTTCCAGCGCAAGTACCCGTTCCAACTTGCACGCTGTAAGTACCCGCTTGCATGGTTTGATACGTTTGACTTGTAGCACCTCCAATAGGTGATGAATTTAAGAACCACTGATAAGATGGAGCGCCAGGATTACCAGCATCCAATAAAGGATAAGCAGCAGTGATATCGCAAATGGTTTGATTGCTTAATGTTGAAACTGTGAATGCATTTGTAGTAGTAATTACTACATCAAAAGAACCAATACATAAAACGTTTCCAGTATTTACTTCAACAGTAAATGTATAAGTTCCTACGCTAAGTCCAGAAGGGGTATAGGTTTGAGAAGTAGCACCTGCAATGGCCGTATTATTTAAATACCATTGGTAAGTAGCTCCTGCATTTCCTGCATCGAAAGTAGGTAATGGGTCGTTTACACAAAGCGTTAAGTCGTTTCCTAAATTATCAGAAGGAGCAGGAATGATTACTAATGTCATCGTATCCACACCAGCACAGCCAGGTCCATTATTAATTATTACGGAATAAGTTCCGCTCCCGGTAGGAGTATACGTTTGGCTAGTAGCACCTGCAATAGCACCTGATTGATCATACCATTGGTAGCTCAAATTAGGATAGCCACAGTCAAGAGTTGGAATAGGATCGAAGCTGCAAATGTTTTGATCCGAACCTAAGTTCACCACAATAGCATTATCAACAAAGAATATAGCAAGTGTATCGGTACTGGTAAGGAAACGACCACAATCGTTTGCTAAGGTATTTCCATCGGAACCACCGCTATTATTTAATAGTAAATACAACGGACCGGTAGATGAAGAAGTGGCAGCCATATTCACTAATAACTGATTCGTTTTAGCACCACCCGGATTGCAATAGCCATACGCATTAGCAATAGGAAAATTAGTACCACTACCATCTACTAATTGTAAGTCGGTACCATCATTGGCAATCGAGAAACAATAAATACTATCGGATAAGGTAACAGAGAACGAATTAAATAAACAACCAACAGAATCTGTCACAGGAGCCCAAACACTATTATCTGTAACTAAAATTCGAACAGTATCAGCGAATTCTGCAATTTCAGCACCACACTCAGAGAGTAAAGTATTACCATCAAATCCACGTTTTACCCACACAAAAGTTTCTCCAACGGTTAACGGATTTAAGAAGGTAACTAATAAAGAA
>CAIXTT010000202.1 GCA_903922455.1 uncultured Bacteroidota bacterium
TATAGCGGCACCAGCCTGGGTAACTTGGTTGGCTAGTTATGGTGATGTGTTAAAAAATTGGAATGGACTTACTTTTTCTATAAGTAATAATAATGGAATGTATGCTACTAGTGGTTGTTTAGGTTATTTTAATAAGAACACGTTAGGACCACAATTGACTTGGAATAATAAGTTGGATACCTCCATCGCATCGGCACCTTTTATGCCTGCAGGAATTAATGGTTTGATCTTCGTTCAAGATGTAGCGAATCAACTTTATGCTTTTGATCATACTGGTAATGTGGTGTGGAAGAAGAAAATGGAATCGGCCATTTTGGGAGAGGTGCAAGCAGTAGACTATCATGGCCAAGGAGGAAATCAATACTTATTTAATACTCATTCTTTTGTTTATCTCTTTGATTCGCTCGGTATGTATGTAGGCAATTACCCTTACCGATTGCCTGCAGAAGCGAGTGCCGGATTAAGTTTAATAAAAGGAAATGGAGTGGAGGAAAGTCGATTTTTTATTCCCTGTAAAAATTTAAGAATGTATGGTTATGGTTTAAATGGGAAACCATTAACTGGATTTGGTACAGTTAAATTACCTGGAGTAGTACAACGTCCAGTATTGATCAATGAAAAGATGAATCGAATGATTTTGTTAGATGAAAGTGGCATGTGTTATACGCTGGATTTTACAGGAAGCCGATCTTTTACAGCGAAAGAGAAAATAGTTTTGAATGCGAATGAAACTTTGATTTCTTCAGAAGATGAAAACATCTTGTTTTATTTTAAAAATGAATCGGGACAAATAAGCCAAGTGAGTGGAGATGGATCGGTCAAGAGAGTTTTTGAAAACGATGTCGATTCCGTAAAAGCCTTTACCTATGGTGATCTAAATGGGGATCAAATTCCTGATTGGATAATTTCCAACACGAAAGGGCTACTCTTTAAAACGAATGATAACGTTTCGTTATTCAAATACAATTATACAGAACCATTTGTTTCATTCGAATATTTAGTTTTCGGCGAAAAAATAGTGGTTGCTGCATCCACTCCTCAACGATTGTTTTGGTTTAATCGTGATGGCAGTTTAGCAGAAGGATTTCCAATTTCAGGAAATGGCAAGCCTGTCATTGCGAAAGGATCCAGCGGCGAAAAGTACCTACTCCTGAAAGGTGGCGAAGATAACATCAGCTTATATATTCTTCAGTAGTTTAATTGGTGGGTTGGGGGATTGTGGATCAATTTCGCGAGGATTCGTACTGGGAAATAACCAGTTCAGCATTTTTTAATAGGACATCAGAGTTTTGAACTTATACCTAAATTATTATACTGTGCTTCGACTCAGAAGTAGCTTCGACTTCATTGTTCCGCATTGCGTGCAAAGCGCAGCCTCGCGACATCTACCAATTTCTTAACACGACCACCATTTTACCTTGGCTGTCGGCTCAAATCCACTAACCGACTAATCAACCAACCCACCAACCCACCAACTCACCAATTCTTAATTGTGACTTATCGTTAAAAAAGAAAAGGCTATATCTTTCGATACAGCCTTTTCTTTTTTATAAATAATCTCTTTACTCAACCGCGAAATCAACTCTGCGATTCATTGGATTCAATGAAGTAGCCATTGGCTCTTTCTCTCCTTTTGATCCAGTACTCAAACGAGAGGCATCAATTCCGTATTGCTTAATCAAATGATTCATTACATTATCTGCACGACGTTGACCTAATTTAATATTCTCATTTTCGTTACCGCGGATATCACAATTTCCTGTAATTTTTACTTTCAATTCAGGGTTAGCTTGCAATACTCTTGCGATTACTAAAATACGGTCGTTGAAGTTAGCTTTGATCGTAGCAGATCCTAAATCGAAGAATACAGACGGTAAAAATCCTGTTCCATTTTTTCCGTTTGAACCACTAACACCATCTGCACCAAACTCACCTGGTTTCGCAATAGTTACTCCTTGGAAGTTTACTAATGATCCAGCTCCTGTACTTGGTTCTAAATCGCGACTATCAGCAACACCATCACCATCCGTATCCATCTCTTGACCATTTGCATCTACTTTAGCTCCCTTAGCAGTAAATGGATCGCCATCTTTACTGTCAATGATACCATCGCCGTCTGTATCAACAGAAGTTCCATCACCATAAACTTTAGAGCCTTCAACGGTACTGTTGTCTTTGTCGAATAAATCCGAAACACCATCCTTATCTTTATCGCCACTTAAAATATCGATCTTCTCTTTTATATCCGCAAGGTCGTTGTAAACAACTTCCATCGGATTCACCCATTCCATCGGCTTGTTCTTCTTTCCGAAAGTATAGTTGACACCCACGGTTGCCATGATATAATTGTCGTACTCAGAATACGTTTTTTCTGTAGCATCAACATTATCAGTAAATGTTTTGCGATAATCTAAAGATAAACCAATATCAATTTTGTTGATTTTGTATTTAAATCCAATGCTCATAGGAATCATTAACTCAGTTATGTTTCCAGATTTACGAAGTAAGATGGAATTACTAGAGTCGGATTTTACTTCAGCATCGAAATTAAAAAATCCAATTCCAAGTGTGGCCACCATGTGGAAATTCTTATTTCTATTCAAGAATGAAATATTTCCAAAATTGTAAGTCATTTCTAATGTACCTTCATACATTTTACTTTCATAGTCAACAGCCCATTCTTTAGTTGGAACTCCTCCTGATCCAGGAAATTGAACACTTAGATAATTACTATCTAAATACTCAACATCATTTCCGCCGAAACTAGAAATAATACCACGAGCTCTTAAACCAATAGAGTGCGTAAGCTGATTGTGAACTTGTAAACCAAATGCTGGTTTAACAAAACTACTTTCTAACAAGCGGCTATTGTTTTGACCGCCTTTTAATAAATCACCAGCTAGATTGCTGGCACCAAAAGTAACTCCAACCGACCAACGATCGAAATCAGATTTTTTTGGTAAACCATAATTTGAACTGCTACTTGTTTCTGTTTGTGCTATCGAAGACAAACTGGTTGAAAGTAGGATAATACAGAGTAAACTTTTGATTTTCATGCGCAAACAATTTTTATTAGAGTACAAAACTAAGTAAACAAAAGTAATCTCCCTAATTTGAAACCATTTAGATCGTATTTAATTAACTTTCTTAGGGACAAATGTTTAGTACCTTAGTTGGATGATCGTTTTGTAATAAATCTAGAATATACAGGAGATCATTATGCACATTAACAAAATCTAATTGGTCGGATTTAAGAATAATAACTCTTTGATTTTCAAGAGATTGAAGGTAATTTAAGTATTTCTCACTGACTTGATCTAGATATTCGGCTGGAATACTTTTTTCATATGACCTACCTCTTAAATTTATGTTTTCAAGAAGCAAATCGGTCTTTTTATGAAGATAAAGAATTAAGTCGGGCTTTTGAAGATCTTTTGCTATGAGATCATAAAATCGATTAAAGAGGTTCATCTCTGCTCCCTTTAAATTTACTCGAGCAAAGAGTAAGCTTTTTTCAAAGATATAATCTCCAATAAGTAATTGTCCTTTATCAAATGCTTTCCGCTGTTCACTCGCTATTTGCTGAAAACGTTCAGCTAAAAAAGACATCTCCAAGGGAAAAGCAAATCGTTCGGGATTTTCGTAAAACTGTGGGAGGAAAGTATTTTCCGCAAATTCTTCTAATACTAATGATGCATTGAATTTCGTAGATAATATTTTTGCAAGAGAAGTTTTTCCAGCTCCAATATTCCCTTCAATGGCAATGTACTGATAAGGCATCGATTTACTCATAATTAAAGGGGGTATATATATTAACCTGACCATGATCTTCGCAGTGATCAAGCATCCATTGATTTTTCTTTCCTGATACAGGATGGATTTGATCTGCAAGAATTTCACATAAAGGTACTAAGGTAAATCTTCGAGTACTTATTCCAGCATGTGGTATCGTCAATTGATCGTCTTTATAAACGATGTCGTCAAAATATAGTATATCGATATCTAATGTACGTGGACCCCATTTCTCCATTCTAATTCTTCCCGCACTTTGTTCGATGGTAAGTAAGGTCTTTAGTAATGCGATGGGATTAAGCGCAGTTTCAACGAGAACAACTTTGTTTAGAAAATCCGATTGGTCTTTTTTACCCCACGCTTCACTGTTATAAATTGATGAAGCTTCCTTAATTTGCCCGACCCATTTTGAAATTTCATTTTCGGCAAAAGTCAAGTTTTGCAATGAATTTCCTTCATTACTACCCAAGAGTAAAACCGCCTGATGTAACATATTGCAAAGATACGTTTATATGTTTTTGTGAGGTGTTTCAATGCTCAATTTGTGTATAAACTATTCGAAAAATAAACTTTAGTGAGCGTGTTCAATTGGGTTAGATGTCGTTACAGACAAATGGCATTTTCTATTTATAGCGAGTAAAATTAAACTCCATGCTATTGGTTTTATCCGGATTATCAGAATTACTGATCACCGCTTTGAGTTGATTTTCGGAAATTCTTTTGTATGTAATAAATTTAGGAAAATCATTTTTTTCATTGTAGAACATCCAATAGCTTGAGGTTTGTAAAATCAAGTGAAAAGGCATTGGTTTATCTCCATGTTGTGATTTTACAGTGGGTTCATAAATTATGGTTTGCGCATCGGCATACACTCGAAGAAATTCGCTGTGTACCGAATCTTTGTTTTGTTTGATTACCCACGACTCTCCTTTCAACGTTCCATCTTCCATTAATTCCCAACGCTCAAATAAGGTGTCTTGCTTTTGTATAGCGTACCACGTTCCTTTCCAATCTAAAAGTTCCGATGGAATTCCTTGAGCAAAGCTTTCTGTAGCGCTAGAAAAGATAAGGGAAAGGAAGATAAATAGGATGAAGTGGGTAGGATGTGATTTCATTGTTCTAAATTAGCATGTATAAAGATATGGAAAGTCTTTCATTGATCACCTTCATCAACGCAGCTGGCTTCTAGCTTCTGGCTTCTAGCTTCTGGCTTCTGGCTTCTAGCTTCTGGCTTCTATCATATACAAAACATCTAATCGCGAATCCTCGCGACTAACAAGTAAAATCTAACAACCTTCCCTACAAATTCTTCACAAGATGATTCGTCATCATCGTATAAAGATGTAATCTTGTTGTCCCACCACGGATACTGTGATTTTTATTAGGGTAAATAAATAAATCAAATTGTTTATTCGCTTTCACAAGTGCCGTTACAAAATCCATGCTGTTTTGCATATGTACATTATCATCCGTTGATCCATGTACTAACAATAATTTCCCTTTTAAATCTTTTGCAAAGTTGATGGGTGAATTATCATCGTATCCTTTTGCATTTTCTTTTGGTGTTTGTAAATATCGCTCCGTGTAAATGCTGTCGTAGAATTTCCAGTTGGTAACAGGAGCTACAGCAATTCCTGATTTGAATATTCCATTTCCTTTGGTCATAAGTAATGTCGTCATATAACCGCCAAAACTCCATCCCCAAACACCAAGGCGATCTCCGTCTACATAGGTTTTACCTTTCATAAATTGAGCAGCACTTAACTGATCTTGTACTTCTAAATTACCCATGTCTTTGTAAATGCAATTTGCAAATTCCAATCCTCTGCCTGGAGTTCCTCTATTATCAAAACTAACTACAATGTATCCCTTTTGTGCAAGCAGTTGATGCCATAAATAGTTGGGTCCATCCCAATCGTTGGTGACAGTTTGCACTCCTGGGCCCCCATAAACATGCATCAACAACGGATACTTTTTGTTCGCATCAAAATTTGGAGGAGTAATCATCCATCCATACAATCGAGTTCCATCTTGTGTTGTGAAACTAAGCGTATCAATTTTTCCAAGACGAAAAGTAGTAAGAGTTTGTCTTACGCTTTTATTGTCTTCTAAAGTTCTTAATAATTTTCCGTCGTTTTGGTTCAATGTACAGGTAAAAGGGGTGTCGAAACTAGAGTAGGTGTCGGCGAAGTATTTTAATCCAGAGCTAAATTCTGCTTTGTGTATTCCTGCAATCGTAGTCAGCGCTTTTTTCTTGCCATTGAGTGTGATGGAATAAATATGTCGTTCCATCGGACTTCTTTCCGCACACTGATAATAGAAGGTGCTTGACTTCTCATCAAATCCAAAATATTGAGTAACATCAAAATTTCCCGACGTAATTTGTTTTATCATTTTTCCATCGATGCCGTATAAATAAATATGATTATACCCACTTTGCGTAGAGGTCCAAATGAACCTTTTTCCATCTTTCAAGAAAGTTAAATCATCTGTAATTTCAATAAACGATTTGTTTTGTTCGCTGAGTACGACACTACTTTTACCTGTAGAAACTGAATAAAGTATTAACTCCAATTGATTTTGATGACGATTGGTTCTTTGAAAACTTAATACATCTGCGTTTTTTGTCCATTTAACTCTTGGAATGTATTCCCAATCCGCATCCGTTTTAAAAATTTCTGTGGCTTTGTTACTCACAAAATTGTAGTTATACAAGGCTACAATGGAGTTTTTCTCACCCGCTTTAGGATATTTATATAGTTCTTCCTTTGGATAAAGTTCGCCGTAAGTTGTGAGGTTAAATTCCTTTACATCACTTTCGTTAAATTGATAGTAAGAAATATTATTTCCATCCGCAGACCATCCAAAGGCCACATCCATAGAAAATTCTTCCTCGTAAACCCAATCGGTAGCGCCATTAATAATTTTATTCTTTACACCATCAGTCGTAATTGCTTTTTCTACTTTCGATTTTGTGTCCCAAATAAAAAGATTGTTTTCTCGAACATAAGCTAGTTTACTTCCATCAGGTGAAAAAGTACCATACATTGATTTGCCGTTGTTAGTGACCTTAAAGAGTTTGTTGTTATCTCTATCAAAAAGATAATAATCTTCTTTGGTAGAATGTCGATAAATGGATTCTGAATTCACACTCAACAATATTTTTCTTTCATCATCACTGAATAAATACGAGCTAAATTCAATCGCTTCTTTAAAAGCGAAAAGTTGTGAAGGACGTAAAATGGTATCTACTGCTTTTCCCGTGCTAAAACTATATTGGATAATGTATTTTTCTTTCCCGATGGTTTCTATGCTCGTATAAAAATCGTCGTTATTCATGGAATTAAATCCACCAATGGTTCTTGCAAAAAGGGTCGAGCTTCCATAAATATCTTCCACTTGAAGCATTCCTTCTTGGGCATTTACGGATAGGAAGGGAAGATAAGAGAGTAAAAGTATTGAAACAATGGTTTTTAAGTGGATTTGCATATGATTATTATTTGTTCCTCAAACTTACGAAAAATAAAAATTATATAGGTTGATTTGAGAGCTAAATGATATCTTTGTTTTATGAAAAACATCCTCTTCAATTGCCGTTTCCATTTAGTAATCGTATTAACCTTGTTTTTATCATTATATTCTCGTGCTCAAGGACCGAGCGGATATATAAAATACAATATGTCTTATGCAGAATCAAGTATGACGAAGGAAGAGTTAGAAATGATGCCTGCAGAAACGGAAATGTGGTTCAAAGGCGATTTAGTAAAGCTAAGAATGCCTATGGGAATGGGAATGCAAAGCGATGTATTGATATTGAAGGATAAAGTGGTTTTGTTGATGGATTTAATGGGTAATAAATTAGCCATGGAATCCACAAAAGCAGAAGTGGAAAAGGAAAATTCTGACACTAAAAAAGCGGTTGTTAAACTAATTGCTGGAGAAACTAAGAATATTGCTGGATTTGATTGCAAAAAGGCAATGTTAAGTACCCCAGGCGAAAAGGATATGATTGTATGGTATTCGGACAAAATTAAATCGAATGGCTCTTGGTATTTTCAGATGTCTGAAATCAAAGGTTTCCCTCTTGAATTTTCAATGAAA
>CAIXTT010000203.1 GCA_903922455.1 uncultured Bacteroidota bacterium
CCTACACCATTCAAAGTAAAAAAACTCATGCGCCTTTATTACTTTTGAGTCCTCCAATCTGTGAATAAATCTCTGCACCAACATAGCGACGAAGAATTGATTGAACTTTACAAGTCAGGTAAAGGGAACGAGGGTGTGGGCATCCTTTTTAAGCGATATACGCATATGGTTTATGCAGTATGCATGAAATATTTGAAAGATGAAGATGTAAGTAAAGATGCCGTAAGTCAAATCTTTGAAAAGCTATTGACGGATTTGAAAAAACATGAAATCCAATTTTTCAAAGGTTGGTTGCATACGGTAGTGAAGAATCACTGCTATATGCAATTACGAACCAAGCCGAAAGAAGTTAGCGGAATGGCTCCTTATGTTATGGAAACAGACGGAGGATTGCATCAAGGGGCGCCAAGTTTGGAAGAAAAGCAAGAAGAGGAGTTGAAATTGCAACAGATGGAAGCCGCTTTAACGAAACTCGATCAGCATCAACAACAGTGCATCCAACTTTTTTACTTAGAACAAAAATGTTATCAGGAAGTAGCTACGATTACTGGATTTACTTTGAATCAAGTCAAAAGTTACATTCAAAATGGCAAACGGAATTTGAAAATAATCATGCTTAAAAATGAATAACAATATGTTGAATCATCCTCAAAATACTCCCTGCCTCAGCAGTCAGGAGATGCTGGATTATACTCAGGGCATATTGAGTACTCAAGAACAGCATCGTATAGAAAAACATTTATTAGACTGTGAATTTTGCTCAGATTCCTTGGAAGGAATTCAATTGATGAAAAATCCAAATTCGCTTTTATCCATTGAAGAAGAATTGAATTTAGAAATTGATTCCATGACTTCCGAAGAGGAAGAAGAAAACAATGATAAAGTAATAGTCTTGTTTCCTTGGCGAATGGCGGCGGCCATAGCACTTATATTTATTAGCACATTTACACTTTGGATGGTCATTCCGAAAAATAATACGCAGGAATTGATGAGTGAAAAATCGGTAGCTTATCCAGCTCCATCTGAAATTTTATCAGAACCCTTGCAAGAAAGTCAAGTGATGCAAGTTCCAAATGAGCAATCAGCGCCACTTTCAAAAAGTCAAGCGCCAACCGTTTTAGAAAGAGAAGTACGGGTAGAAGATGCCATGGTTGAATCAACGCCCGAATCAAAAGAAAAGGGAAACGAAGAAACCTTTTCAGCAGTTCCAGCAACTAAAGCGAAAGAAGAAAGTGATCAAGCAACTACTGTTTTCAGCAATGAAGTTGCTAAAGTTACCGATGAGAAACCATCTACTTCAGAAAATGTTCAGTCAGGAACGAGTTTGAGTGAAGTTGCTGTTGAGCAAAAAAAGTCAGCCATTCGTACTACTACTTCTTCTAATCGAAAACAAGATGCCGGCGCAAGTGATGATTCCAATAAATACAATTCAGATGATTTGTACAAAAAAGGAATAAAAGAATATAAAAACAAAAAATATGCGGCTGCGATCGCATTGTTAGAACAATGTACGAACAAACCGGATGCCCTATTTTATACAGGAGTGAGTTATTTTTTAATTGAGAATCCGCATCTCGCATTGAGTACACTGGAAAAATATATACAAACAAATCAAACCATATATCGTGAAGCTACTATTTGGTATATGGGTCTCAGCTATTTAAAACTCGACAATAAAAGTGCTGCAAAGCAGTCGTTTGAGAAAGTGCTACCTTTTAAAGGTGAATTTGAAAAACAAGCAATGGAAATGTTAAAAAGTCTATAATTCTTTTTGCTTTTTAGCGTTTACCTTTGCAGCATGAAAAGAATTGTCTTCACAGTAGCATTTTTACTTCCTACCCTACTCTATTCTCAATATTCAACAAAAAATGGAAACTCCTTTCCGAATGGTGTATATTTGCATTTAAAGGATTTGCAAGAACTTACTCCATCCATCCAAACTTCACAACTGCTCGTTCATGGAGAAAAATCAAGCAATGTAAAAAAATGGTTTCGTGGTGATAGTTTGTTTTTCATTAATGAAATTAAAATGAAACAAAGTTTACCCTATGATAGCGTCTATGCATTTGTGGATGATGGCCTCCTATATATCCAACGAAAAGGATATGATCATAAGGTTACTGTTGCCGGACAGCTTTGCTATTTTGTTGAAAGCTATCCCATCCGCAGAGCGGCTTCTACTCCTGTTTCAACCGAAAAAAATACGGAAACAATTCCTCATCTTCTCGATTTACAAGAAGGGGAATTATTGGAATATTCTGTAGCTACTTTAGAAACTATTTTAATACTTCGTGATGAAGAATTGTACCAAGAGTTTATTGGTTTTAAAAGTCCAAAGAAACAACGACAAATGTTAATTCGATTTGTTGAACGTTTTAACGAACGTCATCCTCTTATTAAAATCAGCCAGTGAAAATACTAATCATTCAAACTGCTTTTATTGGGGATGTCATTCTGGCAACACCTTTAATTCAGGAAGCGCATCGTTGTTTTCCCAATGCGCAATTGGATGTATTGGTAAGAAAAGGAAATGAAGGATTATTGCAGAATTTTATAGGAATAAGTAATATCCTTATTTGGAATAAACAAAACAAAAAGCATCAAAACCTGTGGATTCTTCTTTCTCAAATTCGAAAAGAGAAATACGATATCGTGGTAAATATTCAACGATTTGCAGCCACAGGATTACTTACTGGTTTAAGTGGTTCGAAAGAAAGAATTGGATTTAAGAAAAATCCATTTTCCTTTTTATTTACACAGAAAATCGAACACGACATTCACGGAAAAGATGAAATTCACGAAACGGTTCGAAATTTAAAATTGATGAAATCGTTAGGTGCAAATGAAACGGCTAAACCAATTCTATATCCGGCACAAAGTGATTATTCATTTGTACAAAACTTAAAAGCGAAAACTTATTATTGCATCGCTCCAACTTCCGTCTGGTTTACGAAACAAGTTCCTGCAGCAAAATGGTTGGAGTTAATTTCATCATTGCAAGAAATAGATAAGGATTCGATTATTTATTTGCTTGGTGGTCCAGCGGATAAATATGAATGTGTGGCCATTGAAGCACAAATCAAAAGTGAAAATGTAAAAACACTGGCAGGTAAATTAAGTTTTTTACAAACGGCTGCTTTAATCAAAGACGCTAAACGGAATTTTGTGAATGATTCTGCTCCTATGCACATGGCATCTGCAATGAATGCACCCGTTACTGCTTATTATTGTAGTACCATTCCTGCTTTTGGATTTGGCCCTTTGTCTGACGTTAGTAAAATAGTAGAAGTTTTAAATTTATCTTGTCGCCCCTGTGGATTACACGGACATAAGGCTTGTCCTGAAGGTCATTTTAAATGCGCACTTCATTTAAATATGACAATATCGAAGTAAATAGAAATTTTATTTTCAAGGGAAATCTCATGGAAATTTCTAGATCAGAGTTAATTTTATTTAAATTATTGCAAATTATATATTTGATAATTAATAATTTAATAAATATTTTAAGATAGTTGTTTCAACATACAATGTACATACACTATATTTGAAAAAAAACTTAAAATATGAAAAAAATATTTTCAATTCTATTGTTATATAGCTTAAGCCTAGGTGCAACTGCGCAAAACATTATATGGAACGTAGATCCTACTCATACAGGTATAAAATTTTCAGTTACTCATTTAATGGTATCTGAACTAGAAGGAAATTTCAAAACCTACAGTGGAAAAGTAGAGAGTCCAAGCACAGATTTTAACAACGGAACGGTTGAATTTATCATTGATGTGAATAGCATCAACACGGAGAGCGCCGATCGTGATAAGCATTTGATGGGTGATGAGTTTTTCAACTCTGCTAAATATCCAAAAATTACATTTAAAAGCACATCCTTCAAAAAAATTGATGGAAACAAATATGAATTGATTGGAGATTTAACGATTCGTAACATCACGAAGAAAGTAACTTTTGATGTAAAAAATAATGGTCTAATGAAAGATCCATGGGGAAACAACAAGGCCGGTTTCAAAGCCAACACTAAAATCAACCGTAAGGATTATGATTTAAAATGGAGTATGCTTACTGAAGCAGGTGGAATGGTAGTAAG